>JAGLBW010000148.1 GCA_023146545.1 Cocleimonas sp. | reverse complement strand
CCAAGTCTATAAAACCCTGTAAAGATAAGGGGCGTGTATGAAATACACCTCCCTATCTTGTTAATTTTCAGGCATTGTTCTTCAAAATTCGAGAAATATAAAAATATTGAATTAAAAAAAGCGTTTTAACGCCCTGTATTTAGGTGCTTTTGCATCGGGTTGGTTGATATGTTCTTTAATTCCCCAGCTACCAAAGAACTGATAGGTTCTTGGTGATGAAAAAATGGTGAAAAGTTGGTTTCCTGTAATTTCTCCCCATTTCTGAAGAAACTCGATGTACATTTTTTCCATAGGGTGCGCACGGTTTGCACCGATCAAGTAAGGGTTAGGGTGGTCTTTGATTGAGCGTGTACCTGCGGCAAGTAGGTGTTGACCGCCCTCATAAGTAATTAATTTTACCTTGAATTTTTTAGTGATCAAGACTTGTTTTTCTAGCATTTTATAAACGTTATCAAGTGAGTAAGGGTTTTTTGGGTCTTTGAGTAATCGAAATACATCAGGAACCGAGTTAACACCTTTTATATTACGGTTATGAATATAAAAATAGGGGGCGATGGCAAAAGCATCAATATGTTGGTAGGCATTTTGATAGTTGAGTAGTAGCGTTGTCATTCTAGAGCTAGCTGAAAAACCTGACAGTACACGCGTAAATCGTTGGTGTCCACGATAGACACGCTCCCATATTTTCATGACTTCCAAGGTGCGTTTGACATAAAATTTATGTCCTGCTTGTGCTCTGTTGGTATCAAGGCGTTGTTTGATCCCCATATTTTTGGTGTAGTGTGCTTGGGAAAAGGCGTTATTCCATGTCTCGTTAGTGTACTCAATATAAGGCTTCAAGTGGGGGCGTAAATGCTGTTTAACATATTGTGCGTATTGTTGGATAAAATGATTGTCTGCGGCGTGTGGGATATTAAACCACGGCTTTATATTAAGTTTATTCGCAAGTTTTACCATGATTTCTAAGGGTGCACCACGTCGTCCTTCATGACCTGCCCATGTGGCTTGCGACATTTTTGGCATCTGTTGCCAAGCATGGATTGGATTCCGAGTGATACCTGACATGTTCATAAACCGAATAACCTTAAAGTTGCGCATAAAGTTTAAATAGTCGGGGTTGAATAAGATCGTGTTGTGGTGCTTTTCAAAGGAGAGGTAGTTACCGCGACAAGCGTGTTGATTAGCTACCCGTTTATAGGGATTATGTTTGCAGATTCCCCCTGGTGGGAGTAGGCGAATATTGCGTAGGTAATTTTTTGGGTTGGTTTTTGTAATGCGTAAGGTGACTTTAAAATATTGATCTTTTCCTGAGTTGATCCGTACAATTTCTCGACCTGCCGTTTTACTGATGAGTTTAGCATCATCGCCATAGCTTAGTGTGCCTTCACCATCATACAGTAGGGTGTAATCTCCGTTAGGGATGGTTCCCGCAGGTAGCCAATGGATTAGATTAGTTCCTGCTACCCCCCCATTGAGTTGGCGTGGCCAGCCGTTATGGTCGTAAATAATATTACCCTTGGTCAGTCGTAGCGATTCATTAAAGGGAAGGGATTGTTTAAACAGGTTGAGAAAAGGGACGCTAGAGTCAACTTGCATCACTTCGTTAGTATTGATGCCTAAAATGGGTTTCCCCGCGGCATAAAGTGGTGCAATGTTAAGGAGCAATAAAGTGGTTAATATTATGTTGGGTAAGGGGCTTAAAAAAAAGTTAGGTTTCATTATCGTTAGTGTCAATTATTGATTCATTCGTTATTCTTAAAGAGGGTCGGGGGTATTGCAATAAAGACCTTTATTAATCTTATATTTTATCCGATAGAGGGCTGTATTATAAAATATTAACGTCACTTTCTGTGGCGTTACTTTTTCTTAGTCTTTCTGCTTTTTAATGAGGTCTTGTGAGGTGTGTTACGTTTTTGGCGATATTCTTGTGATTTTGAAATGCGTGCTCGTTTTTTAGGGTTGCTACTTTCAAAGGGGTTGTCACCCGTTTTAAATTCAATACGAACTTGCGTGCCTTTTAATTTTAAAACATCACGATAATAATTCATCAAGTAACGCTTATAGCTGTTCGCAATACGTTTGGTTTGATTGCCGTGAATAATGATGGTGAACGGGTTGCTTCCGCCTTGGTGAGCATAGCGTAATTTAATGCGCCGACCACTGGTCATGGGGAGCTGGTGTGATTGAACCGCTGTTTCGAGGATGTTGGTCATCCGTGAGGTCGATACTTTAATCATTGCTGATTCATAGGCTTCATGGACAGATTTAAATAAATGCCCAACCCCTGTGCCGTGTAATGCAGAGATAAAATGACGGTCTGCAAAATCTAAAAAAGGAAGTTTAACGTCTAGTTTCGTTTTGATTTGATCACGTGCATAGCCGTCAAGACCATCCCACTTGTTAATGGCTAAGACTAAAGACCGTCCAGCATCCAGTATTAACCCCAATAAATGAGCATCTTGTTCAGTGATGCTTTCGTGTGCATCTAACAGCATAATCACAACGTGCGCTTTTTCAATGGCATTGAGTGTCTTAATGATACTGAATTTTTCAATAGTTTCATTGACTTTACTACGGCGGCGAACCCCTGCAGTATCTATAAGGGTGTATTTCTGACCATCACGCTCAAACGGGACAAAGATACTATCACGGGTTGTTCCTGGTTTATCAAACGCAATCACACGCTCTTCACCCATAAGACGGTTGATGAGTGTGGACTTACCCACATTAGGACGACCAACAAAGGCGATGCGTAGGCTATCGCCGTAATTTGCTTCAAAATCCTCTTCATCGTCTTCCAATGCATTGGGATATTCATCCAATAAAGTATTCATCATCCTAGCAACACCACGACCTTGAGTCGCCGCAATTGGGAAGACACTCGAGAAGCCTAATTGATAAAATTCGGCACAGGCTTGTTCAGGATCAACCGAGTCAATTTTATTGACTAATAAATAGACTTGTTTTCCTTCACGGCGTAAACGTTCAGCGACCATATTGTCGGCGGCGGTTAGTCCTTGACGACCATCGACTATAAATAAAATAACATCGGCTTCATCAACAGCCATCCACGTTTGTGCCGCCATGTATTCATCAATACCCACATCATCACCGCTTAAACCCCCCGTATCAATCACAAGGTAGTCGCGCTGACCGACAACGCCTGTGCCGTATTTACGGTCTCGGGTTAAACCAGGATAATCGGCAACAAGGGCATCACGCGATTTTGTTAAGCGGTTAAAAAGTGTGGATTTGCCCACATTGGGGCGGCCAACTAAGGCAAATACAGATTTCATAAGGGATCTTAATTAAGAGAGGGGAGTTAAAAAAAGGGGGGATAGAATAACAAATTTAAACGCAAGCTTGGGGATAATCTGAAGGTGTCTTAATAATTAGGGTAAAGTTTGACCTAGATTTACAGAAGAAAGGTACGGGAAGGGTGATTTGTAGGATTAATTAAAGGAATATGGATGATAAATAAAGCCCCTTTTTTATTCTCAGTCTCAAAACGAATATGCCCCCCCCATGTTTGTAATAGGGAGGCGACAATATCTAACCCCAGACCTATCCCCCCCTGATTTCTTCGCGTGGTAAAAAAAGGTGTGAAAATACGTTTAGCATTAGCGGTTGAGATACCATCACCATTATCCAGCACACTGATTTCAACCATTTTATCAGCGGGGTTGATGTTAATCGTTAGGGTGTCTGCCTGATGTTGTCGGCTATTCTCAAATAAATTGGTTAAAATTGTTTCCAGTACACCCTTTGCAATAGCGACCTGATGATATTTTTTTTCCGCTGTAATATCAATCACTAACCCTTTTTGTTGATAGTGTGTCGTGAGTCTCTTCAATGCTGTGTGTAAGTCAGTGCTTTCATTAGAGGCTTGCATGGCATCCGCTGTAGCTAGCTCCAATAAACGACTGACCAGCTTTTCTAAACGTTGGGTATCACTTTGTAGGTTGTCTAAGCATTTTTTTCGTTGCACTACAGTCATCTCATCAAAATGCTCTTGAAGTAGCTCTAATGCCCCTTGAATCGACGTAAGGGGTGTTTTAAACTCATGGGAAACATGAGTAGTGAATTGACGAATATAATCACTGCGTTGATGAAGTGTTTGTGACATGGTAGCAAAGCTATGAGATAACTTTGAAAGTTCGTAGGCTACTGGTTTTTCAAGCTTCTCCACCGTTGATAAATCACCTTTGGCTAATTGTTGAGCTTGATCCGTCAGTTGCTTAATCGGACGAACAATACGAGAAGCGACAAAGAAAGCAAGCCAAAAGGTAATGGCAAGGACAAGCGTTATAGCGATTAAAAAACGACCCGTAACGGCGTAGAACTGTTTAAGGATATTTTGCGGGGTTCGGGAAAGATAAACGACACCATAAAGCTGCTTTCCATTAATAATGGGGAAAGCAGTAAATACCCGAATCCCTGTCCCTCGGCTGATTGATGCAATCGGTGGGGGCGCTTCATCCGAAAGCCGTTTTCTTATTACCCCTTGGTAATTTCCTTGTAGTGCTTTTTTTATTTCTTTAATGTGTTGTAAAGAGAAGCCGCGTTCGTTGCGCCCTGCGACCACAATGCCACGGTAATCCAATACCCGCATTCCTGCTAGCGTAACCTGCTGAGTATCTTTGAGGATTTGTTGTAACTGTGATCCTGCATCAACCGCCGCTTTATCCGGTGGTTGATAAACAGGTTTTGCTTGTTTGCGTCGTGGAAGTATTGTTTGTTGCGAAAGATCAATTTGTGGTGTGATTGGGGTATAGTAATCTTTTTTTCGCGAGTTTAACGCCGTTTTTATTGGTATACCGTAGGGTATTTTAGTTTTAATGTGTTGGTGGATTAAACTGCGATAAGCAGCGGCAATCACTGCTGATTGTGCAATGAGCTCAATTTCTGTTTGGCGGACTAACTCATTTTCATAAAAACGAAAGTAAAGTACACTGGCTAAAGGAAGTAAGAGGACAGAGAGGGCAACTAATAACAACAGGGTGCGTAAACGATAGAGTTTTTTAGGCGCTTTGCTTTTATACTGTTTTTTACCCATCTTGGGCTTGGTTAATGGCATGAGGACAGTTTATAACCCATGCGATGAACGGTTTGAATAATTTGAGGACAACGGTTATCAATAAACTTGGCACGAATATAACGGATATGACTATCAATCTTTAGTTTTCCATACTGTAAAATTTTTCGTGGTGGAGTGGGAGGGGTGCGTGGTTGTAAACGCTTAAGAATGGCTTTTACCCGCGCAACTAATTCACGTGGACTGAATGGTTTTGTGACATAATCATCACCCCCTAATTCAAGTCCTAAAATTCGGTCGATTTCATCTGTCCGTGAAGAGAGAAACAAAAGGGGCGTTTGTGATGTTTTTCGTAACTCACGGCACAGCTCTAAACCATCCATTTCGGGCATGTTAATATCGAGAACAACGAGATCTATCGTGGCGTTAGTTTGCAACTAAGTAAGGTAAGGGCTTCAAGCCCTGTTCTAGGTCAAAGGCAATCACCTCACCAATGTGGGCATCAAGAATATGAGCATTCAATAGCAGTTACCTTTAGCTTGTATTTTATGAAGAAGAATAAAAGGGGATAATTTTTCACTGATTGCTCCTTTCTTCAATACCATTTTTACTGCCTTAAGAACAAAAATTCAATAACCTCCCGATCGAATGCGCTTTAATTCACTTCATTAAATTTTTTTTGGTATGAAATTCATGGGGTGAAAGACGTTTAACCTTCTTTTATAAAAAATAGAGAGCCTTTAAGATGAAAAAATCCCTTCGCAAAGCGGTTATCCCTGTTGCTGGTTTTGGTACACGTATGTTACCGGCAACAAAAGCAATTCCAAAAGAGATGTTGCCTGTGGTTGATAAACCAATGATCCAGTATATTGTACAGGAATGCATTGAAGCAGGGATTAAAGAGATTGTATTAGTGACACATTCTAGCAAGGGGGCGATTGAAAATCACTTCGATGTTCATTATGAGTTAGAGGAGAATTTAATTCGTGGTAACAAAAATGAGTTACTTGAGGCGTTGACAGTCATCTGCCCTGATGATGTGAGTATTATTGCAGTGCGTCAAGGGGTTGCTAAAGGATTAGGTCATGCTGTTTTATGTGCCTTACCCGTCATCGGTAATGAAGCGTTTGTGGTGTTATTGCCTGATGTGTTAATTGATGCTTATCAGTGTGATTTAAGTCGTGATAATTTGGCTAAAATGATGGTTTTATATGAGGAGACAGGTGCAAGCCAAATTATGGTAGAACCCGTACCAATGGATAAAGTGAGTTGTTATGGTGTTGTTGATTTGGGCGGTCAAACATTAGCCGCAGGTGAGTCAATACCGATGATTCAAGTGGTTGAAAAACCTTCTGTAGAGGATGCGCCTTCTAATTTGACCGTGGTAGGTCGTTATGTTTTATCCTCGAGCATTTGGGAATTATTAAAAACAACGGGCAAAGGGGCAGGGGGTGAGATTCAATTAACCGATGCCATTGCCGCTTTAATGCAACAAGAGACGGTCAATGCCTTTAATATATCAGGAAAAAGCCATGACTGTGGCTCAAAACTAGGCTACATGATGGCAAATGTTGCTTATGCAACCCAGCATGATGCCTTAAGTGATGATTTTAAAGTGGCTTTGTGTGACTTTGTTGCTTCAATGGATTAATTTGTCTGTCTTTTTATTAT
>JAGLBW010000147.1 GCA_023146545.1 Cocleimonas sp. | reverse complement strand
TACATATAAAGAAGAAAAACAATGAATCTATCCATTAAAAAATACTATCTTTTTCCTTTGTTTATTTTGGTTAGCCATAACGCGCTGATGGCTAACCCTTTAGACAACATCTCAAAGAACTGGTACGTCGGGGGAAATATTGGTCGAAGTAATATGAGTCCTGATGGCAAAGGGGTTTGGAATATAGATGAAGGCAGCGACATCGGTGCAAAAGTCTATGTCGGCACCAATATTTCGAGACAAGTCAGCTTAGAAGGTTTTTGGACTGATTTAGGTGCTACCAAACTAAGCAGCAACACAGGTCAAAAAGGATCGATTAACTACAAAGCTATTGGAGCTAACCTAGTGTATCACTCGCCTTATAAAATCAGCAATATCCGCCCCCTTGCAAAGCTTGGGGTTGCTAAATTCAATAACAAAGATAAAGGTAAAATTAATAGCGAGCAAAAACACATGCTCACCATCTTTGGAGGGGTTGGATTAGAGTATGATTTAAGTAAAAACTTAACTGTACGCTCTGAGTTTGAATATTATGATAAGGATATCAACCAAATTAGTGTGGGGTTAAAGTGGAGTCCTCAATACAACGATCATTCATTTCTTCGTCCAAAAAAGCCTGTCATACCGATTACTCCCGCACCCGAAAAAATAACCGAGATTGTTCCTGTCTATATCCCGAAAGTAGAGGTCGTTCCTGTTTATATTCCTGCACCAAAACAAAAACCCGTGATCATTAAACAAACCATTATAAAACCACCCACTATCATCAAAGCTAAGCCTGTTATTATTAAGCCAGCCCCACCACCAAAACCTAAGCCCCCTCAATATCGTATCGTCCACCGTACCTTATCAGGGGGATCTCACTTTGCATCAGGTAGCGCAGCACTGACCTTTGATGGTAAAGATGCCTTAAATCGACTCGCACATGATTTAAACAATAAAAACATGAACATTAAACAGATTCAAATTACAGGCCATACCGATAGTGTTGGCTCACATCAAGCTAATCAAGTGCTCTCCTATAACCGAGCACAATCGGTAGCATCTTACTTAGCTAACCGAGGGGTCAGTCGACAATTAATTCAAGCACAGGGAAGAGGAGAATCTCAACCCATCGCCAACAACAAAACAAAGCACGGTCGCGCACAAAACCGCCGCGTTGAAATTAAAATAAAAGGGTCTTCTAAACAATTAGTTAGAAACTAATAATTGTTGCGACAAGGCTTGCTTTGTCGCAACAATCTTCAAGCATTCATCATTTTCAAGCCAGCAAGCCATCAAAATTAATCACATTTTCAGTACATCCATCGTATTAAGCGACCGTATTGAAATTCTATACTAGCCCCTGATTTCTCGCTATAATCCCGCGCTTTGCTCACCTCACCACCAATAGAATAAACAATAATCATGGAAAAGACTTACGACCCTAAACATATCGAACAAGACCTGTACACTCACTGGGAAAATCAAGGCTACTTCAGCCCACAAGACAACAATAAGGCATCTTATTGTATTATGATTCCACCCCCGAATGTCACAGGCACATTACACATGGGTCACGCCTTTCAAGATACCATTATGGATGCGCTGATTCGTTATCATCGTATGAAGGGCAACAACACCTTATGGCAACCTGGAATGGATCATGCAGGGATTGCAACACAAATGGTGGTGGAGCGACAACTCAATGCAGAAGGTAAAAACCGTCATGATCTTGGGCGAGATAAATTTATTCAGCGGGTTTGGGACTGGAAAGAAACTTCAGGTGGACAAATCACTCAACAATTACGTCGTTTAGGTGCATCACCCGACTGGTCACGTGAACGTTTCACTATGGATGATGGTTTATCCGAATCAGTCAAAGATGTGTTTATACAACTTTATGACGAAGGCTTAATTTATCGTGGCAAACGATTGGTTAATTGGGATCCCGTACTGCATACCGCCCTTTCTGACATTGAAGTTATCGCTGAAGAAGAAGAGGGCTTCATGCACCATGTCATGTACCCTTTTGTTGAAGGAGAAGGGTTTATGGAAATTGCCACGACCCGCCCCGAAACTATTTTAGCCGATGGCGCACTTGCCGTGAGCCCCAATGATCCACGCTACAGCGCCTTTATTGGCAAATATGTTTGGGTTCCTATGACCGAGCGTAAAATTCCGATTGTTGAAGATGACTATGTTGACCCAGAATTTGGCACAGGTTGCGTAAAAATCACACCCGCACATGATTTCAATGACTGGGAAGTAGGTCAACGCCATAAGATGGAAATCATTAATCTATTCACCCCTTCAGCCATTATGAACAACAATGCACCTGAAGCTTATCGGGGCATGGATCGTTTTGTTGCACGCAAAAAAATATTAGAAGACTTAGATGCAGCAGGTTTACTGGTTAAAATCGAACCCCATAAACTGAAGCCGCCACGCGGTGATCGCTCGGGTGAGATTATCGAACCGTACCTCACTGATCAATGGTACGTCAAAGTTGCACCACTTGCAGAACCTGCTATTGATGCCGTTAAAACAGGACGCATCAAATTTGTCCCTGATAATTACAAAAACATGTATTTTAGCTGGATGAATGACATTCAAGATTGGTGCATATCACGTCAATTATGGTGGGGACACCGTATTCCTGCATGGTATGACGATGTCAACAATGAAATTTACGTGGGAAAAACCGAAGCCGATGTACGTGAAAAACATACGCTAGGTAATGACATCATCCTGCGCCAAGATGAAGACGTTTTAGACACATGGTTCTCCTCTGCACTCTGGCCGTTCTCCACACTGGGTTGGCCTGAAAAAACCGAGGCTTTAAAAACATGGTATCCCACCAATGTATTAGTTACAGGTTTTGATATTATCTTCTTTTGGGTTGCTCGCATGATTATGTTTGGGCTTAAATTTATGGATGGCGAAGTGCCGTTCAAAGAAGTCTATATGCACGGTCTGGTACGCGATGGCGACGGACAAAAAATGTCAAAATCCAAAGGTAATGTTATTGATCCATTAGACGTAATTGATGGCATTACCTTAGATGACTTATTAGTTAAACGCAGTAGCAATATGATGCAACCTCATCTTGCTAAAAAAATCAAAAAAGCGACCCAACGGCAATTTCCAAACGGTATTCCTGCTTACGGAACCGATGCCCTACGCTTTACCTTTGCCTCACAAGCCTCGAATGGACGTGATATTCGTTTTGATCTACAACGTATTGAAGGTAATCGTAATTTTTGCAATAAATTATGGAATGCGGCACGTTATGTCTTAATGCAAACCGAAGGCAAAGATGTTGGGCTGAATAAAAATGAAAAAATCCGTTCATTGGCGGATGATTGGATACTCTCAAAATTACAGAAAACCACCCAAGCCGTTAGTAAGCATTTTGCCAATTATCGTTTTGATTTAGCCGCAAAAGCACTCTATGAATTCACATGGCACGAATACTGTGATTGGTACTTAGAGTTATCCAAACCCATTTTATTCTCAGATCAAACCCGTGATGCAGAAAAACGGGGCACACGTCATACCCTTGTACAGGTCTTTGAAACACTCCTGCGTCTACTGCATCCGATTATGCCGTTTATTACCGAAGAAATTTGGCAAACCCTAAAACCGTTATCAGGACAAACAGGGGATACTATTATGCTAACCCCCTACCCTGAAACTGAGACCACACTGATTAATACAGAGGCTAATCAACAATTAGAATGGGTTAAAACGTTTATTATCGGCATCCGTAAAATTCGCGCTGAAATGGACATCAAACCCAGTAAAGCACTGCCTATTTTACTTCAAAACTGGACAGAAACAGACAAACAACATTTTGAACATCACCAAATTTTCATTAATGCACTCGCCAAAATAGAACGTGCTGACTGGCTGACAGAAGAAAGTAATGCCCCCGAAGCCGCCACCGCACTAGTCGGTGAAATGAAAGTACTGATTCCATTAGCAGGATTAATTGATAAAGCCACCGAAACTGCACGCTTAACTAAAGCGATCGAGAAAATTCAGAAAGGCTTATCCAGCTTAGCAGGTCGTTTAAACAACCCCAACTTTACAGATAAAGCACCGACCAAGGTTGTCGAACAAGTCCGTCAACAAGCCGAACAACAAAAGGTAGCATTAGCACAGCTAGAAGAACAACTGACTAAGATTAAAGCAATGTGATTTCAATATTTTATTGTTACCAAAATTAATCCCATCTGCTGATCAAGACATGAGGGATATGTAATTTTATTACGCATCCCTTATGAACTTTCCACCGATTCTTTTAAGGATGGTTTATCAACTATTAACATCCAATAGAACCTTTATAAAACGTTCACTACCGTACACCTTTAAGCAGAGGTCATGATAAAGCCTAAACTGATCTAAAAAGGCATTATTTAGTTAGGCGATCGATCAACAAACAACGCCTCCAAGCCTAAAACGTTTACCATGCGTTTGAGAGTGATACCTTGGATTGTTTTGCCTGAACACGAACCCAGTGACGCACAAAATTAGGGTCTTCAAGGTAGCGAGGCATTCTCATTTGTTCCGCAAATTCAGTCAAGGGTACACATTTTTTCCCTTTTGAACCCTTATTAGATGGGTACGTTTAGCGCGTTTTCCTTGCTTTTCTCCATAGATTTTTTTGCCTCTTTTCGACCAAGAATAAGGATTGTAAACATCGTCTAAAAATCCTGATTCATCAGTATAAATAATATTTTTTGACCCTTTATTCTGCACCTATTCACGTAACATCTGCAGGTATTTCATACGTT
>JAGLBW010000146.1 GCA_023146545.1 Cocleimonas sp. | reverse complement strand
GCATGGTCAACGCTTTAGGTTTGGAGGCATTGTTTGATGATCTGCCGATTAACGTTTCAAGAGAAGGAAGCGATTCTAAAGCAGGGTGATCAATGTTTAACAATTATTAATCTATTTGCTTTAACAATATTGAGCGTTATCAATTTATTTTTTTATAGTTATGCTAGTATCTGAAAACTCTTATAAGCTGATAAATTAACCCCTAATAATGTCTCTTAGCGTTTCCAACTTACAGTGTACTCGTGGTGATTACCCTTTGTTTTCAGGCTTGAGTTTTCAGCTTGAACCACAGCAATTGCTATTTTTACAAGGTCAGAATGGCAGTGGTAAAACGACTTTAATTCGTACCCTTTGTGGGTTGTTTTTAGCGGATAAGGGTGATATTTGTTGGCAAGATAAAAAAATTCAGACGCAGTTAGAAACCTATCGTGCCGCTTTATTTTATTTAGGACATTTCAATGCGATTAAAGGGGACTTAACCGCCTTAGAAAACTTGCAGTTTAATCATGACCTTTCAGGACAACACGCGGATGAAGAGGCGGTATTAGATGCGCTGGAGAAAATGGGGTTATTTGGTTATGAGGATGTGCCGACACGTCAATTGTCTCAAGGTCAAAAACGTCGGGTGGCATTGGCTCGGTTGATTTTAAACCAGTCGCCGTTGTGGATTTTAGATGAACCCTTTGTCGCGTTAGATGCCGCGGCTGTTGAATTATTGCAAACCATTATTTCTAAAAAAATTAGCACAGGAGGGATGGCTATTTTGACGACCCATCAAGTCGTTCCTTTAACCAAGGGAAAGGTGCAACACCTTAATTTGGATGATTATAAGGTGCAGATTTAATGTTAAACACTTTTTTTATGATTCTACAACGGGACGTGAAGCTAGCGTTGCGTCGTCGAAGTGAAATTTTTACGGTGCTGTTTTTCTTTATTATAGTCGTTAGCCTGTTTCCTTTGGGAATTGGCTTTGATGAAAAAATGTTGCAGGGTATTGCGCCTGGCGTGGCTTGGATTGCAGCTTTATTAGCGTCTATGTTGGCTTTAGAGCGGCTGTTTGAAGCCGATTATGCGGATGGCACCTTAGAGCAAATGTTACTGGCTCCTCAACCGTTATCTGTGTTGGTGTTTGCCAAAATAACAGCCCATTGGCTATTAACAGGCTTACCCTTGGTGTTAGTCGCTCCTGTGGTTGGTCTGTTGTATCATTTAGAGGCAGAAACAGTAGGGGTTATGATGTTTATGCTGTTACTGGGAACGCCTATTTTAAGCATGATTGGGGCGATTGGCGCAGCACTTACCTTAGGTTTACGGGGCGGTGGTGTGTTGATTTCTTTGCTTATTTTGCCGTTGTACCTTCCTGTTTTAGTGTATGGTTCAGGTGCTGTTTATGAGAGCGCATTACAATCAGGCAACATTGAACCCCATACCTTGTTATTATCTGCTTTTTTGCTACTGTCTTTGATCTTTGCACCTTGGGCAACAGCCGCAGCCTTGAAAATATCATTGGAATAAATAATGTCTCTTTTTAAATACTCTGCCCCCATGAATTTTTATCCGCTTGCGGGTCGTTTGATTCCCTTGTTTTGGATTGCGGCACTGTTGCTGATTGCGTTTGGTCTGTATTGGGGCTTTTTTGAAACGCCTTATGTTTTGAGTGATCAAAAACAGTATTACCATATTTTATTTGTTCATGTTGCCGCCAGTTGGATGGGGATGTGGCTGTACGGCATGATGGTTTTTTGGGGTTTGGTGGGTCTAATCTTTAATACACGTCTGTCATTTATGATGGCAAAAGCAACCGCCGTTACGGGTGCGTTAATGCAGTTGATTGCTTTGGTTTCGGGTGCGGTCTGGGGGAAAGTCAGTTGGGGAACATGGTGGGAATGGGATCCGCGTTTAACCTTGTCATTGATTTTAATGTTTCTTTATATTGGCTATATTGCATTGCAGTCGGCGATTGATGATCCGCGCCGTGCCGATAAAGCATCGGCGGTGCTGGCCTTATTAGGGTCGGCAGTTTTACCTGTTATTTATTATTCGGTGAATTGTCCTAACCCGAATGAATGCGCGTCCTTGCATCAAGAGTCTTCCTTTAAAGGGGTCGAGTTCAATATTTTATTGGCGATGTTAGTCACGGCTTTGGGTTTTTGGGCGTATAGCTTCGCGACGATTTTAATGCGCGTGCGTAATATTATTTTAGAACGTGAAATCAACACACAATGGGTGGCTCAGTTATCCAAGAATTAAGAAGAAAAATCAAACAACAGCTCGTTTTCACTTGTTTTTTCTTCTCTTATAATTAATTTAGGTGTTTGTAATGAGTATCAGTGAATTCCTTGCCATGGGTGGTTATGGCTATTATGTTTGGGGCATTATGCTCTTGGCTTTAGTGATTATGGTGTTCGAACCAATGAGCCTTAAACAACAGCATCAACGTTTATTACAACGCATTAAACGTAATAATCGACTCCAACAAAAAGGTAGAAAACGATGAAAGCACGACAAAAACGAATGGTCTTTGTTGCCTTAGGTTTGGTTGCGGTAATGGGTGCATCGTTCTTAATCAGTAAAGCGATGAAGGGTAATTTAGCCTATTTATACGCCCCCGAAGCGGTGTTAGCGGGCGACGTACCACAAGGAAAGTTGATTCGTTTAGGGGGCTTGGTTAAGGAAGGTAGCTTAAAGCGCAGTGATAGTGCTTTAGAGGCTCGCTTTATTGTCACGGATAATCGCGGTCATGAAGTCACTGTTGTCACCCATAAAATTTTACCCGATTTGTTTAAAGAGGGTAAAAGTTCGGTATCACGCGGACAGCTTAAGGCGGATGGTATTTTTTATGCTGAGGAAGTGTTAGCGAAACACGATGCTAATTATATGCCCGAAGAAGTTAAGGATGTGTTGAAAAAAGAACATAGCCCTGCACAACCTGTAACGGAAGGAACAAAATAATGATTCCAGAACTTGGGCATTTTGCCTTAGCTGTCGCACTCGCCCTTGCTATTGTGCAAGCCGTTTTTCCCTTGTTGGGCGTAAAGTTTAATAAACCACAATGGGTTGCTTTGGCAAAACCTGCGGCAACAGCCCAGTTTTTCCTTTTGGTCATCTCATTCGGTTGTTTGATTTATGCCTTTATTGTTAGTGATTTTTCCGTCAAGTTAGTTGCATCACATTCGAATACCGCCATGCCAACGATTTATAAAGTCTCGGCAGTTTGGGGAAACCATGAAGGCTCTTTATTATTATGGGCATTGGTCTTAGCAGGTTGGGGGTATGCGGTTGCTATCTTTAGTCGTAGTATTCCTGCGGTTATGTTGGCCCGTGTTTTGAGTGTAATGGGCTTTGTTGGTATTGGTTTTTTATTGTTTCTGATCATGACCTCTAATCCGTTTGAGCGACTTCCTTTTCCACCTGCTGAAGGGCGTACCTTAAACCCTTTGCTACAAGATTTTGGTTTAGCGATTCATCCTCCGATGTTGTATATGGGTTATGTGGGGTTCTCGGTAGCCTTTGCTTTTGCCATTGCGGCGATGTTAGGCGGTAAGTTAGATTCAGCATGGGCACGATGGGCAAGACCTTGGACAAATGTGGCATGGATTTTCCTAACGGGTGGAATTACCTTAGGCAGTTGGTGGGCTTATTACGAATTAGGCTGGGGCGGCTGGTGGTTCTGGGATCCTGTTGAAAATGCGTCCTTATTACCGTGGTTAGTCGGTACAGCATTGATCCATTCATTAGCGGTTACCGAAAAACGTGCTGCCTTTAAATCATGGACTGTCTTATTGGCGATCCTTGCCTTTTCATTAAGTTTACTGGGAACGTTCCTTGTTCGTTCGGGTGTCTTAACCTCGGTACACTCCTTTGCAGCTGATCCTGAGCGAGGACTGTTTATCTTAATGTTCCTTGCCATCACCATTGGCGCATCACTCATGCTGTATGCCACGCGCGCGCCAAAACTGATTTCCACAGGAAAGTTTGAATTAGTCTCTCGTGAAGTCGGCTTATTAGTGAATAATATTACCTTGGTAGTTTTAACTGCTACGGTTTTGCTGGGCACATTATATCCACTGATTATTGATGCCTTGGGCATGGGGAAAATCTCTGTTGGCCCGCCTTACTTCAATAATATTTCACTCCCATTAGGCACGGTATTACTAACCATGATGGGTGTAGGATTGTTCTTACGCTGGAAAAAAGATAACCCCAAACGCTTGATAAAAATATTGTGGGTTCCTGCCATTATGGCGTTAGTGATGGCGGTGGTGTTGCCGTTATTATTTATCCCTGAATTTAAATGGAAAACAACCTTGGGTTTATTGCTCTCCAGTTGGGTTGCGCTCACCGCATTACTTTGGTTTGTTGGTCAAGGACGTTCACCGTTCATTAAACCGTTGTCCGCATGGGGTGCAATGATTGCTCATGTGGGTATGGCCGTTACGATTACAGGCATTACGCTTACCTCAATGTACAGTGTTGAAAATGATGTGCGTTTGGAAGCGAATGGAAAACCGTATGAGGTCAGTGATTATGCCTTTAAGTTTATTGCCATTGAAGATCATCAAGGTAAAAACTACAAAGCAACACGGGCAACGGTCGAAATTACACAAGGCGGTAAATTACTCACAACCTTATACCCTGAAAAACGTAACTACGGTGCAGGCACGATGCCAATGACCGAAGCGGGGATTGATGGCGGCTTATTCCGTGATTTATTTATTGCACTGGGTGAACCCTTAGGCAAAAAAGCATGGAGTTTCCGTATCTACCATAAACCGTTTGTACGTTGGATTTGGTTAGGCGGGATTTTGATGGTTGTTGGTGGTTTATTAGCGGCTTTCGATGGACGCTATTGGCGTACCCGTCGTCGTCTTAAAAGCAATACAAGTGAGTCTAAAAAAGCTGAGACACTTAAAGGGGCGACCAGCACATGAAGAAAACTTACCTCCTTCCGCTGATCATATTTAGTGTATTAGCCTTATTATTGTATAAAGGACTGTACTTAGACTCTCGCAATGTCCCTTCGCCTTTTATTGGTAAACCCGCGCCTGCTTTTGATTTACCGCGCTTGTATCAAAAGGATCAACGCATTTCGGCGGAGAAAATGAAAGGGCAAGTGTGGCTATTAAATGTTTTTGCATCGTGGTGTGTTTCTTGTCGTGCGGAACATACTGTGTTAACAGGCTTCATTCGTCAATACAAAGTCCCAGCCGTTGGTTTAAATTATAAAGACTACGGTACGGAAGATTATGGTCACGATGTGATCAGTTGGTTGGGACAGTTAGGTAACCCTTATACTTATGTAGCGGTGGATACCGAAGGACGTACTGGCATCAATTGGGGTGTTTATGGCGTTCCCGAAAGCTTTGTCATCGATAAAAAAGGCATTATTCGTTATAAATTCACCGGCCCTGTTAGCCAAAAAGCCGTGGTTGAAATATTAGTGCCTTTAATCACTACCTTACGCAAGGAGCCTGCTTAATGTTATCCATGCAATCATTAATATCGGTGCTACGCTGGTTTACGTTTAGTTTTTTCATCACCGTTATGAGTTTAGCTCAAGCGGGTACTATTGAAAGCCATTCGTTTGATTCCCCCGAGAAAGAAGCCACCTATAAACGCTTAATTGAAGAATTACGCTGTTTAGTGTGTCAAAACCAAAATATCGCAGGGTCTAATGCCGAATTAGCTCAAGATTTACGTCGCCAAACCTATGAAATGGTTTCAAAAGGTTCCTCACGTGATGAAGTGGTTGATTTTATGGTGACACGTTACGGTGACTTTGTATTGTACCAACCGCCGTTTAAATTTAAGACGCTGTTACTTTGGTTTGGTCCTCCGTTATTACTCTTGATTAGCTTAATCTTTTTGGTCAGACAGTTACGTAAAAAATCAACGAAGCCAGAACTTGAATTGGACAAAAAACAACGTGAATCGGTGCGTGATTTATTGAAATAAGCTCCCTTTTTATTATCACTCTATTTTATTGTCACTTTATTTTTTTAAACGTTCGTTCCACCTTTAGGAAACAGCATTATGTTTTGGATTTTCGCTCTTTTACTCCTTCTTTTAGCCTTGGGGATAATCCTACCGCCGTTATTTAAAAAAACCGAGGTCGTACAGGATGACCGACGGGATCAAAATATACAAATCGCCAAAGATCAACTTGCTGATTTAGAGGTAAGCTTCGGAAAAAAAGAAATGACCGAAGCAGAGTACTCTGCCCGCCGTGATGAGCTAGAGCAATCACTGTATACTGATGTTGAAAATACCCAAAACAATAAAAAAATAGAATACGCTAACCCAGCAAAACTGAGCGCAGGACTAATGGCGGTGCTGATTCCTGCAATTGCCGTGGGTTTGTACTCTCTTTACGGCAACCCACAAGCCGCTGATCCTGAAACGGCTAAAATTGCTAAAAATGTTCCGATGACCAAAGACGGTAAACCTGATATTGATGCAATGGTTTCAGGCTTACGCAAAAAACTAGAAGCAGAGCCAAACAACCCTGAAGGCTGGTATATGATGGGACGTTCTTATATGGCATTAAAACGCTATAAAGGAGCAACTGAAGCCTACGAAAAACTGCTAGAACTTAAACCTAATGATGCAAAAGTGATGCTCTTTTTAGCCGATGCAATGGCAATGGCAAATCAAGGGAGTATTACAGGTCGTCCTACAGAACTGATCGAAAAAGCATTAACCATTGAACCCAAAGATAGAACGGGCTTATGGCTGGGTGGTATGGCGGCACAAGAACAAGGCGATCACAGCAAAGCCATTCAACGCTGGAATACGCTGATGCCACTGTTGAGCAAGAGTCCTGACCAACAGGCTGAAGTACGCCAATTGATCGCTAAATCAAAGAAAAAAATGTCACCCGAAGCCTTAGCTAAACTAGCAACCACAACAAGCACTCCCCTATCAACCCCGCCAACGGCTCAACCCTTAAAAGAAGAACCACAGCCCCCTGCCATTCCAACAGTACCTGTACAAACCTCCTCACCAGTTGCTGTGGTCTCACCGATAGCCAACGCGATGTTAGTTGCACCGATACCACCTGAAATACCTCTGACACCAGAAACACCCCGTATTAGCTCAGAACCTGCGAATACAAAAACAGTAACGGCAGAACCTACCGCAGACCCCGTGAAAACAGCAATAACTATCGCTAAGCCGAGTATAGAAAGCGTGCCCGCTAAAGCGGTTGCTGTACCCGCTAAGCCCGACAGTGCAAGCACCGAGAGCATTGATCCTCAAAGTATCGTGATTACCATCTCCTTAGCAGAAACACTGAAAGACAAAGCGGTTGCAACGGATACCGTCTTTATTTATGCCAAAGCACTGGCAGGTCCACCGATGCCACTTGCGGCTAAACGTCTTCAAGTAAAAGACTTGCCGATTACAATTACGCTTGATGACAGTATGGCAATGATGCCAAGCATGAAGCTCTCTGCCTTTCCACAAGTAAAAATTGGTGCACGAATCTCTAAAAGTGGCAATGCAATGAAAGCACAAGGTGATTTATACACTGAAAAACAACCCGTTAAGAAAGGAACAAAACAAGTATTGGTAATTGATTCCATCATTCAATAAAGGTGTTTTAGACACCCGATCTATTAAAGCAACCCCCACTATATGTGAAGATAAGGGGTTGATTGGGGTGTTGTTGAATTAATTGTTGTAATACTTGTTGTTTGTTGATTTGACGATCCATACCATAAATGGCATGTTCGTTGATTGAGAGTTGGTGTGCCTGTAGTCTTTCTTGAACGAAGCGTTCTTGCTTGGTAGTGACGATGTACCATGTTTTGTTGTGTAATCGGGCTAGTTTTGACGCGATGCCTTTAAACAAGGGAGTTACGGATAACCAATCGTGACGGTCGTTTGTTATCCATTGATCTCGTGTTGTTGCAAAGCAGTGTTTAAGCTCTGTTAGGGTTAGGTTATTTTGTTGTGCTAAGTTTTTTAGGATCTTGCTGTAATCTTGCCTGATATATTCGGTTGAGAGACCTTGATAGAGTAAGCGCATAATGAGAATAGCTTCATAACCTATTTCTAAAGTAGTTTGCCGATGCTAAACGTTCAGGGACACGACTGACC
>JAGLBW010000145.1 GCA_023146545.1 Cocleimonas sp. | reverse complement strand
CAGATGTTGCTAATATTACTATTAACCCTGTTGATAATATTCTTCCTATTGTAAACGTAGGGCTTGATCAAACAGTACTTGCGGGTAGTACCGTTGAAATAAGTGGAAGTGACTCTTCTGATGAAGACGGTAAGATTGTATCTTATCAATGGAAGCGTATTGATCAAGCAAATGTTGAAATAGATGAATTTGTTGATGATATAAAAACACCTTCGCATCGCTTTAGTACTTCTACTTCTGCAAACACAGGTGAGCTTATTTTTAGCTTAACAGTCACGGATAATGAGGGTGGTCAAGCAACAGATACTTTAACAATAATTGTTCTAGGTGAGAGAGAAGAATGAATACCCAAAGAAAAAAGACGAGTCGTGTCCCTTCTATAGTCTCTTCAGAAAAAAATAAAAAAATAAATAATTTGCTTAAAAAGGAGTCGAAAATGTTAGATAAAATACCTATTTTTTCTGAATTGAATGAGCAGGCTTTAGCAAAATTTTCGGCTTTATTAGTGAGAAGAGAATTTCCTAAAAATAAAATGATCATTTCCCAAGGGGATAAGTCAAGAAGCCTCTTTTTAATTGAGAAAGGAAGGGTCAAAGTCTTTACTAATAGCGAGGAGGGAAAACAAACTACGCTTGCTTTTTTGACTGAAGGAGAGTTCTGCGGAGAATTAAGCCTTTTAGATGCAGAACCCCGCTCTGCTTCTGTTGTTACGTTGGAAAAGACAGTTGTGTTACAGTTAACTTATTCTCAATTTGATGGTCTTCTGAAAAAATATCCTGAGGTTTGCTATCCGATGTTTAAGGCACTAACGAGCCGTATTCGGGAGATTGATTTAACCATTTGTGGCTTAACCTCTTTGGATGTTTATGGTCGTTTAGTTCAGCTTTTAAATAAAGAAGCTAAAAATGAAAAAGGCATTATGATTACGCCCCGTTTGACACAACTGGATATTGCTGAAACAGTCGGTTCATCACGAGAAATGATTTCAAGAATTTTGAGTGAACTGCGTAAGGGAGGCTATGTTCAAATTGATAAAAAACGTATTATTATCAATAAAAAATTACCAAAAAACTGGTAATGTTTCATATATTATTGAAACGATATAATCGTATTAAAGGGCATTTTTTGTTATTTTGCTCTTCATTATATGATAAACGTCTTTTTCTTTTGCCATTGATACTTTGCAGTTTGAGCCTTGTTTTTCCATCCAAACTTGACTTTCTTTTAATATCTTATCCAGTTGTTGGTCTGTTCGGTCAGGATCATGATGAAATAAAATAAGGTGTTTAACTTGAGCTTCTTTAGCAAGTTGTAAGGTGCGAGAAATTAGGGAGTGTCCCCAGCCTTGAATCCGCGGTAATTCCTCATCTAAATACATGGCATCGTGTATTAAGACATCAACACCGTCTAAAAATTTAAGCCATTGATCCCATGTGGTGTAATCAATGGCTTTAGGTGGGCAAAGCTCGTTATCGGTAACATAAGCAAAACAAGCTTGGGAATGCTCAAGACGATAAGCTGCTCCACCACCTGGGTGATTTAAAGCACAACTTGTGATGTGTAAATCATCCAATGTTAGGTTGTTATTATGATCCATAGGCATGACGTTAACATCAGCCTGTATTTGATCACCTGATATTGGAAAATGAGGGCTTGTCATTTGATCTAAAACCGCTCGTGCATTTTCTTTGGGTAAATAGGCGGAAAGTAAATGAATTTTTTTCCCTCGCTGATAAGCAGGTTTGAAAAAAGGAAAGCCTTGAATATGATCCCAGTGATAATGACTAAACAATAAATAAACATCACGTTTGTCATGAAGCAGGTCTTCACCTAATTTGCGAATGCCTGTTCCTGCATCAAAAATGAGCGTTTTATTGTCTACTTCAACAAGAATACAAGCGGTATGTCCTCCATACTTTATTGTTTGTTTGCCTGATGTTGGTATTGACCCTCTTGCGCCGTAGCACGTTATTTTCATAAACCGCCTCGTTTTTTATTTAAACTTTCAGACAAAATTTTTTATTACAATATTATGATCGTGATCGTTATTTTAACTCATCACTTAGAATTAGATTATTGTTGGGACATAAGGTAGCTTATGTTGATTGATGATTCCTTTATCTAAAAGATTATCGCTATAATATCTTAATATAACGTTTCTCTTTTGGTATTATTTCACATTTCTTTCTTCAACAACGAATACACCATCAATACGGTTGCGTAAATTGCCTTCTTCTTTAAAATTAAAAGCGCCCGCAATCGCTTCTGCTTTTTTACCGATAAAATCACCTTGAATTGATCCAACCCCTGATGAAATGGTTGGTTTGGAGAGTTTACTATTATCAACAACATAGACTCCATTGAGTTGTAAGTTTAAATCTCCCGATTTTATTTTACCTCCAAACTCACCAACCCACTGTTGGTTTGTGGGTGAGTTAACCTGTATGACACCATTATTTACCTTTCCCTGATTGAAATCAACCACCATATTGACTTGGACATTACCTTGTTTTCCACCCGCTACACTCGCTAGCATGTGGTTATAGTGGGCTTCACCTTTACGAGTGCCTACTTCGATTGCAGTGCTAGGTTCATAAACTAACCATGATAAATTGCTTGTTTGTTGTGATCCTGCAATATTATTCCAATACCCTAAATTAACGGAATAAGCGGCTAACTCTTTACGCAGCTCTCGTCCATTGGAGCTTAAAACTTCGTTGCCCACTTGAATTTTTGTTCGTTCTACATTGCTGGCATTACCTGTTTGAATACGACCATTGACATTGCTTAATAAGACCTTCTGTGAAAACTTACGTTCTTCGATACGGGGTTGATGATTAATGGTTTCGATTACTTTATTGATCCTTTCGACTAAATGTCTCACAGGGTTGACGTTTGAACTGTGTCCTTTTGCAAAGACAGCCGGTTCTTTTTTTAGTGGGGTACAACGCCCTTTTTTATCAATACGCACATAATGGTAAGGTTGGTTCCTTCCAATTAATACCTTACAGGTTCCACCTAAGCGTGAGCGTACTTCGATAAGACCATTCCATACGGCAAAATAGTCATAGTCTTGTGTAATAACGACACCATAATTTGTGCCACGAATGCCAATGGTTGCCAAAGGGGTATTCATAATGTAAGCTTTTTTATTGGCTTTACCAATGATTCCTGTAATGGTTCTAAAGCCACCTGCAAGTAAGGTCATTAAAGCAGAATCACGCGTGGGATTATTTTGAAACTGGTAACGATCAATACGTAAAATAGAATGTTCTTTTAATGAAATAACCGCATGATCAACCATTCTTAATTGTGCTCTACCGCCTGATCCCACACTTATTTTATCTTTAACAAATAGGGATGAGCGGCGTTTTAACGTGTGTTGACCTTGAGCACGAATCGCCACCACTTTGCCTTTAGTCAGCAAGGTTTTACCGACACTCTTTTTTGGAGTAGCCGCCCCAACAATATTAATAACCAATAGGCTGATAAAAAATAATAATATATTGTACGGTGATTTCATAACGTAATGAACCTAAATAAAGGGTGCATAGCAACACTCTGCACCTCTTGAGTTATTTCCTCGAAAACAAAATTAAAGGGTGTCTTCTTTTGATACCTTCTTAAAAGTGGTAACTAATAGCTAACTTTATTTGGTTACGCTTTGTATTATAAAGCCCTAAGTTACTCTTTGTTATCGCATGATGTGTTGATAACTTTAAGCGGAGTACTTTCGTTAAATGAAGTTGATGCCCAATCGTTAAGGTGAGTTTATTGTCTTTTCTTTTTTTATTATAAATAGGATGTTTTGTAGCATATTGATAGTGGGATAATGAAACACCAGAAAAACTGGTCTGTTGTTTGTTCCAACGTTTACTCAGTTGAAGACCCGCCCCCATAATCTGTCGGTTAAATGCTTTTCCTGCTTTTTTATTACTTATTTCAGTGCCAAGATAAAGTTGATATTGTTGACTGAATTTTCTATTTCGAGTGGCGGATACTGTATATTTTCCAGATAATATCAGGCGGGTTTTATCCTGTCGTTTATCTTTTTTGTGATTCAACCGTTCGAGGTTCAAACCTGCAGATAAGTCTTGATTAGTCTTTAGAGAGTATTGATGATTTAACGTTAATACCATGCTATCAGTTAAGTGGTTTCCTCCTTGATTAAGGGGTTGATAAGCTAATGACAGTAGAGATGATCGTGTCTGATCACCTAACCTGATGCCCACGTTGAAATGACCGTAAAGTAAATCAAAATCAGAGACCTTTTGATAGTGTCGATGCGCCCCTTTATAGGATGCAAACCAAGCCATTTTTTTCTTTATTTTCTTTTGGTAACGTGCTTGACTAGATAGCTCATAAAAATGATCTTTTTTTCGTATTGAACCAGACGATAAGGTGACATGACCTAAAAGGGGTAAATGGATTGCGGTGTCATCCAATCCAAAATTCAAGTTATCATCATAGCCTGAGCTAACGGATAAACTAGCATGAGTTTCTGATGTTTTGGTTTGCCGCTTGTTTTGATGCGTTAATTGAGTGAGATAAGCCTCTACTGTTTCCTTTATTTTTGGAGCAGGGTCTAACTTCAAGACCTCTCTAAACTCTTTAATAGCGGCACGCTTATTATTCAATTGTAAATACACACGGGCTAACTCTAAGCGAGGGCGGATAACATTAGGGTTGTTAATCACAACTCGGTCTAAAGAAAACAGAGCCTGATCGTAATGGTGCGTTGCAATCGCGGCCAATGCATACAAATAATCAAAACGAGCATCACCGCCATGCTCACTGAGCAACTGCTCCGCACTGTGCCATGCTTGTGGATAATGTTTATTAGCAAGCTGTTGTTCTAATTGTTGATATGTATTGGCAGCAATAGAAACAATCGGTATCAAAAGACCATTAATAATAACTAATCTTAGTGTTTTTTTTATATTTTTTTTATGAAATAACAGCACTGAGACACCCTAATGATAAGTCACTTGTTGTATTCAATTGAGGTGTTTTTATTTTGCTTTAAAGAATATTTTGAGTTGAAATTTTTATTAAAAACCAAGCCTCACTGTTGACTATAGAGCAAAATAAAATTAATTAATGGGTTCTCAGCTAATAGTGTAGAAAAGGCAGACTAGGGGATTAGGGAAGCCTGTTTATCACCCCCTCTTGGTTCTCAATTCTTATTGAGTAATATAGGTTCGTTCAATATAAGCATCAACAATTGCTTGAAAGTCTATCGCAATATTATCCCCTTTTAAGGTCACTGTTTTGATACCATCCTCATAAACGGGAGCAACAGGTTTCTCACCTGTTCCAGGAAGGCTGATACCAATATTCGCATGCTTGCTTTCACCAGGTCCATTGACAACACAGCCCATAACGGCGACAGATAAAGTTTCAACCCCCTGATATTGATCGCGCCATGTGGGCATTTGATCACGTAAATAAGATTGAATATCTTCGGCAAGGTGTTGAAAATAATCACTGGTTGTACGTCCACAGCCTGGACAGGCAATCACTTGGGGCGTGAATGAACGTAAACCTAAGGTTTGTAAAATCTCCTGTCCTACAATCACTTCTTTTTCACGCGGCGCACCAGGTTCGGGTGTTAATGAAATACGAATCGTATCGCCAATGCCTTGTTGTAATAAGACAGAAAGCGCGGCAGTTGAGGCAACAATGCCTTTACTGCCCATTCCCGCTTCGGTTAAACCTAAATGCAAGGGATAATCACATAGTGTAATTAAATCTTGATAGGTACGAATTAGGTCTTGCACACCGCTTAATTTGCAGGAAATAATAATCTTATCGTGTGCTAAACCATAAGCTTCAGCCTGCTGGGCACTGCTGAGTGCTGATTCGATTAAGGCATCATGTTGTACCGTTGTGATGTCACGGGGTGTTTCGAGCCGCGCATTTTCGTCTAATTTTCGGGCTAATAACTCTTGATCCAATGATCCCCAATTGACACCAATGCGAACAGGTTTATCATACTTAACTGCAAAACTAATCATTTGTGCAAATTGTTCATCCCGACGCTTCCCTCGTCCTACATTTCCAGGGTTAATACGGTACTTCGCGAGTGCTTTAGCACACTCAGGGACAGCGGTTAATAGTTTATGCCCATTAAAATGAAAATCACCAATTAAAGGGACATCACAGCCCATGTTATCCAAACGTTGACGAATTTCAGGGACAGCTTGTGCGGCCTCTAAATTATTAACGGTGATGCGTACTAACTCTGATCCCGTTTGTGCCAACTGATAGACTTGCTTTACCGTTCGGATAACATCAACGGTATCAGTATTCGTCATCGATTGAACAATAACGGGGTGTTCACTGCCAACCGCAATATTACCGATAAACACCGTAACCGTTTTATGACGAAGAATAGATGACATGAGAAACAACCTTTTGTTAAATTTAAAGTAAGTATTTGAAGCAAGGAAATACTAACAGATATTCCCTTGCTTCATTATTTATGATAAATAAAACGATCAAAATAATTAATAAGGCTTTGATATTAAACTATGAAATTACACCAGTACCAGTTTAGCATTTCTACAAACGGACGTGATACTTACCCGCTTACCAATAATATAGAACGAATGATTACAAAAAGTGGTATTAAAACGGGTTTGTGTCATGTCTTTATTCATCACACCAGTGCTTCATTAATCATTACAGAAAACGCAGACCTTGATGTACGGCGTGATTTGGAAACCATTTTTTCACGTTTAGCACCTGACGGCGATGCTGACTATTTACATACCTTAGAAGGGGTTGATGATATGTCAGCGCATATCCGCAGCGTGTTAACACAAACGGAATTAACCCTACCTATTTCTCGCTACCATTCAGGCTTAGGGGCATGGCAAGGGATCTTTTTATGGGAGCATCGCACAGGACATTTTCAGCGTCAGATCACAGTGACGTTGACGGGTGAAGAGTGACTTCGCCGTTGTCTCATTAAGCAAGATAAACGTTATTCAATACTTACCGATTTTATGACGGTGTTAGTTATGGCGTTATGGCATCGGTAAAAACTGTTTAATCGGTTTAACCGCTTGATGGACTGAAAAAGAGATATTGTTTACCGATTGATTAATTTGAGAAAAATTTTGATTGATATTGCTAGTGTGCAAGCGAATATTACTGGCATGTGTGCTGAGGTGGTTGGTTTCTTGTTTCAAAACATCCATAAAACGATCGACAATTTGGGTTGATTGAGAAATATTACCTACGGAGTCTCCAATATTTTGTAGGAAGGCAACGTTGTTTCCCATTGTTTTAATTGAGGCGGTTACATTATCCATTGTGCCGCGCAACTCGGTGACTTGTTGGTTAATTTCCTTCATGCTATCAATCGAGTGAGAAATCGCTTGGTTAAGTAGTAAGAAATAATACAAAATCAGTGCCGCGAGGATTGCACCTAAAGCGGTGAAAACGTAGATCACCGTGTTGGTTCGACGAATACTTTGTTTGGCGGCATCTTCGTTTTCCCGTGTATTTTCGGCAGCTTCTAGCATATTGAGATGAAATTCTTCCAACTGATGTCGGGATAAACGCATAATGGAGTGAACTCCTGTTGAAATTAGGGGATAAAGTTAAAAGGGTTCATACTATTAAACCGTCTTGCAGGTTTAGTTCCTTCTAAAACATCAAGGGTAACTTGTTGAAGGACTTGGTTTAAGACTAAGGTGTTTCCTCCTAATCCTGATATTGTACCGTTTAATAAAACAAACTCTCGGCTTATCTCAGTGATGTTTTGAGTGATAAAGGAAACATTGTTTGTCAGGGACATCATGTTGTTTTCAATACGAGTGACGGAGGCATCAAAACCAGGCAGTTCTTTCATATAGCGATCAAACTCAAGCATCACAACATCAATATCATCCATACTGTCTTGGACTAGAATCGCTTGCTTGGAAATGTCATCAAGGCTGCTGCTTAACGAATTCACTTGTTGGGTTAGAATAAACACAAGGTATAAAATAAACATGAGGGCTGACCCTAAGCCTATGACGACAGAGCGGATGAGCGTCCGAACACGGGAGGTAACGCGTCGTTGTGTTCGGCTTTGACGTAATAATGCATATTTCAGATTAATTAAAGCGGCGTGAAAGAGTTCTTCATCGGTTAATGATTTTGTTTCATTGTGCGTCATAACATAGGTTTACCTTGATAATATGGATAGCACTTACGTCGGGTGATTTAAGCTGGGATAGTCTACAAAGGATGACATCACAACGACCTCATCACCTTTTAATTCTATAGCGGTTCTTTTCTCATAGATACAGGCTAAAATAATCCTAATGTCTACCCCTTTTTTTAACGTTAGGATGAACCAAGGTAGGAGGGTAAATATTTACAGAGTGAGTTAAAACTCATGTCACAAATACTGGCAGGATGATCGGAGTCAACGGGTTTCCAGCCTGATTTGATCTGTCTTGATTTTAAATATTTTCGAGCCATACGAAAGCCTTCAAATCCACTGCCTGAGATACTGCTGTTTTCAATTTCATCATAAACAAAAAAGTAAGCAAATTGTTTTTTAGGATTTATTTTATTAAGTTGCTGATGTAAGGCGCTGTCTGTTTTTTCGAGCTTATTAAAGTGATGCCAATCGGCACTGTCTTCAATCTCTCGGGCATGAAAAACCAGTCCACTTTCTTGATTAATTTGACCGTAGAGTTGACCATATTCTAAAGAAAACATACGTTTTCCTTTTGCCGCGCCTTTTGTGGCTTGTGAGGCAGCATTGGTAAATAATATATCGGTATCCAAAACTAATAGCGCATCATTTTTTGCCACAATAAAGACAGGTGATAAGTCACTTTGATGCTCTATGGGAATTTCTAACTGAAAGGATTTACTGTTGTCATTGATTAAGGTAACGACCGCTAAAATAATCAAAATGCCAACCGAGTTAGAGACAATATCTGTCAGTGAATCAACATTGATGAATTGCTTCATTTTGAGTGTGCTCCCGTCTCTTTCAGTGCGGGTGTACCATTAATATTAAGTGTCCAATTAGCATCTAAAGGCTCTAAACCTACACTGATGCTGTTAGCATCTTGGGATTTCATCATCACATCACGCACCTTATGGTAAGCTTTTCCACCATCAGGATAAATGCCAAATAATAGAAACTCTTCATAGAGAAAATTATGTTTTAACGCGGCTTCATTAATAAACCGAATCTCATGTAGGTACGCCCTAATGTCATCGACATCAGGGTCTGAGGCAAGGTCACCGAGCTGTCCTTTATAGGCTTTTAGTTGATTAACCACGGTTTCGCGCCGTGTAATAATTTGGGCTATTTGGTCACTTGTCTCTATTGATACGATTTTTTGTAAGGCGACTAAACGTGAGAGAGGGGGAACGGTAATAATACCGTCGGGTAGACTAAATATCTGAAATGCCACTTTATAGCCTTGCTCTAACTCGGTGGTCATTTCTATTTTTTGTGGGGTATTAATACTGCTGAGAATATTAATAAAAGATAACACCCCCATCACGCAAAGAAAGATACTCAAAAAGGGGAATAAACTAATTTCTAATTTATTTTCAGGTAAGTAACGCGCATAGCGACTGGCTCTACTCGCCATTTTTGCTGTCTAGCTTTTCGGAAAAAGTACTTTCGTAAAGGTCTTCCATCGTTTCTTGTAACGCACCAATTTGAGTGCTGAGGAGTTTAATTTCATCGGCAACGGCTTGTACTGTTTCATCTGAACCTCCCCCTGAAACCATTACTGTGTTTCCTTCTGCGTTCATTATCGTTTGTTGAGCACCTTGAGAAAGCCCAAATAAAGGTTTGATATCATGAAACCATGCTTCATCTAATGCAATCAGATAGGCCTCTTCCTGCTTCTCTAACCAAAGCATCATCATCATTAAGGGGACGCTCAATAACAAAGCCAATAAAGTTGTATCGAAAGCAGTTGCTAGTGAGTTCGTCACTAATGGTAAGCTTTCCTTTAGCATTGCGGAGGCATCGGTGACGGAATTAGTGGTGGTCATTGCATCTGAAAAGTGAGCAATACCGTTACTGATACCCCAAACCGTGCCAATAAAGCCAATAATAGGAATCGCCCAAACCATAAAGCGGGATAAGGCGTAGGAGCTGCGCAGTAATTCACGTTCTTTAATGCCAAAAGCTTCATCAATATTAGCATCATGACCGTGATGATTGAGGTACAGCTGGGCACGTGAGAGTAATAAGTTATTATCAGGAATGTTTTCCTGTTGTCGAAACAGTTTGATTTGTTCAAGAAAGGGATCAGAGGATGTACTGTTTTTAGACTTGAAAAAAGACAGTACTTTATTTGTATACTCTTGTTCTTCTGCTACCTTTTTTGATTTCAGCCAGAGGTGAAAAAAGCTTGCGGCAAAGAACCATAAAATAATGGGTGAGATCCAGTTACCAAAAAATATTTTTAAGGCACGCCCTATATCGGATTCGCCAAAGATAAGAAAGATAAGCAGTGAAGGAATGAGTACAAACAGCGCGGTTAGGATCATTGGCTGTTTGAACGACTGTTCGATAGGGTACAAGCTTGTTTTTAATGGTTGTTTCATAATTTATTTTTTATTAATTCTAGAATGAGAAAGATCCCCCAATGCTTATTGATAACTGGAGTAGAGGGTTAGTCCTTTTTTATCCTTGGTTAGGTTATCTATTATCAAAACGATAGGTTTCAATATCCCAGTCATTTTGATTACACTGTAAAACTAAGCAAGAAGGGCC
>JAGLBW010000144.1 GCA_023146545.1 Cocleimonas sp. | reverse complement strand
TGTCCATGCTGATGACCGTGTTCGATGGATATTTTTCCATAGGGTAACTCAACGTTGAAGACATCAGGTAAATCCTGACCACGATGACAATAAATATCATTGTTTCCTGCGACTGCAAATATTTGACCTGTTTTAGGTTGCATTGAGTCCAGTATATCTTCACCACAAATATCACCTGCATGAATCGCATAATCACAGTCTTTTAATATCGCAATGATACGTTCATCTAAATGGGCGTGAGTATCAGAAATAATTCCAATACTCACTTTGTTATGTGTTATTTTCATTAAGCCTCTTGGACATCATCATCTTTTAGCATCGCCCTTTTTTCGGCTTCTACTTCTGTCTTCATCATGCACTTTTCAAAAAGGGAAGATTACTCTATATGGGGACAGAGTGGAAAAAATATAGTCTTCAATACGACTATATTTTTCGAGTATAAGGGTCAATCACTACAATTTCATTGGAATCATTTCGCCGCATTAAGTTATCACCATGTAGATCCCATGCCAGCACCTTTTGATGTTGTGTATAAAACTGATACAGGGCGCTAATCTCTTGTGCTAATACTTCGTCATAGCGTATTTTAACGGCATTTAGAATAGTTTCACGTTGAGTCTCACTTTTCCAATCCATATCTTTAACACATTGATTGAAAAACTGAGTATCTTCTTCTCCTAAATGTTGTAGTTTTTCTAACAAATAAAGGTAGCGGTAATCCGTTTCTTCACCTGAAAAAATAGCCGTTTTTGATGGGGGTACAGAAACAATCATACCGTCCTCATCAATAATACCAACTCTGAGCGTAGTGGGTGTTTTAGTGAGTTTTAGCAAATGAATGGCTTCACAAAAATATTCCAGACCGAGTGAACGTTTTTCTAATAAAACATGCGTATCATCAACGTCGTAAACTGTGGTAAGAAATGTCAACATGCACTTTTCACAGATAATTTGTGGGTATTGATCTTGCAGGAAGTGATTTAAAATGTGCTGCGTTTCAATTTTAGAAGACATCTTTAGTAAATCCCGTGTCACTACAACCCAAGCAAGCAATGTTGAGTGACCTTAAAATAGAGCATAATGGTTACTGTATTTTAGGGTGCGCCCTCTCAAATAGAGCTTGTTCAGGGTTGTATTAAGGAGTGGGATGTTATGAAAATACTCACTCCAAAATTAAAAAAGTAAAACGTCACAGCAGAATAAAAGAGACCCTTTTAGTAGTCTATTTTGTTCTTTCTGAAAATTTTACTGTCGCAAGGCGCAATTCCTGGATAAAAATCATCAATCCAAAGGTGTACTTTAATCCCTAAATTTTCCATGTGTTTTTTTTTGGATTGTCCATTGGTCATATGAAGTTCGATATTATGATACTCATGAAAGGATCGCATTTCTTCAATACTTTCTTTATCAGGTGCTCTTAGTGTGCAAATAAAAGGTTTAAAGCCCTCCTGAAGAAAAGCACCGATGATACTTTGATAAAATGCAGGGTTACAACTAATGGTATTATCCCAATCAATGGCAATATATTTTGAGCTGGGGTGGTCTAATAAGATATAAATATCAATCGAAAACTCATTATAGAAAGGTGTTAATTGATATCCTCCTTGATGCACCATCGTTTCCAGCATCCTAATCGCTTGGTGCTTTTTCTTTCCTGAATAATAATAAATATACCTAGACATAAGCATTAAATTTACTTAATAAAAAGTAAGTGTTCCCCCAGTTTTATAAAAAACAGCGATTGATCACATCAGTGATAGACTGATTTGTCGGTCATTATCCCTCTTTGTGTCCTTTTTTGAGCAAAAAACAACGTAAGGATTAAAAGGACAACCAACGGTCAACAGAGCCTAGCAAATTTCCTTTTTTTCCCTAAAATGGATAGATGCGCTGTTAATTCAGTCTGTTCTACCCGCCATTTTTTTGTAAGCAAACACCTTGTAAAGGATATTGCTCTCTTTTATAGCGCGTTTATGTAGACTAGGTGATAACATTTACTAATTGATAAGTGCTTATAGACCTGTTACATCAATAGTTTCTGATGCCCTCCTAACGAGGAGTAACGTTATTGAATTTTTATTCCTTAAGGTTGTTCGTTAGATCGTGTCGCGTTGATATTGTCGCTGTCCCCCAACATGCAATACAAACAGTACATATCAGACCTAATCAATCCAAACTTAGTTCATCAAGCTAAGTTTGTAAGTTACCCAGAACAGCAACTGTAACGACTCAACCTTAGGTGTAAAAAGATGAATACCCAATCTAAAACCCTTATTACTCCCATTGACCTTGAACAATCACTTCTTGACCTATTGAAATTTTTGCTTTCCTATTATTTTGAAAATGATTATGCCTTAAGCAATCAGCAGAATGGAAGGGTTTGTATTACACAATTGAAGTCATCTCAAGATCAAACCAAGCTTAATTATTATCAAGAACAAAAGCCCAATAACTTCTTTATTGTGTTGAGCAAAAAACCACTGAAAGGTAATAACCTTTATGTCATTGACTTTCCTTTTTCACCCCGAAAAATTGTGGATACGCTGCATGAAATTTTAAAGAACAAAACACTTAAGCTCACTATAAAAAAAGAAGCACCGATAATAAAAAAAGTGCCCCTAAAAAAAGAAGCACCGGTAATAAAAGAACCAACCCCAAGAAAAACACCATTGAAACCGATAACGCCCAAAATTAATGAGGCGTTTCCTTGTGAAAAAAAGAAAAAAATAAAGATAAAGCCATTAGTCTTAGAGTGCTTGCCTGTTTCTAAACCTCAAAAAGAATCGCTACCAAAAAAGAAGCAGCAAGCCACCATAGAAAAAACTAATGAGATTTTGTCTTCTTTGAAAACCCAAAGTCTTAATATCCCGAAGAAAAAAACAACGGGTTTGATTAATACACAACAGAACTATAAAAAGAAACAAGTGAGGATCAAGCAAGACCCGTTACGTTTTCTTGCCAGCCGTTTAGATATTGATCTAAGTAACCCCAAAATGGTGGCACGTTTAATTTATTCTGAAGCTATTTATCTGCAAGGAAAATTAAACCAACTCTATCAGGCTTGTTCACAACAACACCGTATCCGTACATTGGATACCTGCTATGGGTTAATTTATTATGATCCAAAAAAACACCGTAGCTGTATTGAAACCAGTAATACCACGCTACAAAATATATCCAGTATTGCCAATATAAAAATGAATATTATTACCCCCTCAACGGTTATAGGTAATAATTTGCAATGGGAAGATGCTGATGCGTTACTTTGGAAAACAAGTATTTGGGCATCAAGAGGACGTTTGCCTTCTGAGTTCTCTGATATTGATCGTCCGTTTAAATTAAAGCATTGGCCTAATTTAACCCGTTTTATGATAACACCCTCAGCAATGGAAATTACAACCCTCTGGGTCAATCAAGTGATAACCTTACGAGAGACAGTGAGCAGATTAGTCATTCCACAACGCCATATTTTTTCGTTCTATAGTGCAGCGATTGCACTTGATTTAGTTGTCTTTTACAAGACTAAACCCGTTATGGGAATGATTAAAACGACAAAGCCGAAAAAAAGAAAAGGGTTTATTGATAGACTGCTGTCTTCTTTTAAGCACAATAACATTGAAGACATCTAATGGCTGAAGCACATGAGAATTATAAAATTGTTTTTACAGGGCCTGTCGCATCGGGCAAAACCACTGCAATTAATACCATTAGTGATATTCCCACAGTCTCAACTGAAGAGACTGCAACCGATCAAACACAATACGTGAAAGAAAGCACCACGGTTGCAATGGATTATGGTATTTTGAATATTCCCAGTGGGGATGTTATTCATCTTTACGGCACACCCGGGCAGGAACGCTTTAGTTATATGCGAGAAATACTAACCGAAGGGGGTTTAGGGCTGGTGCTATTAGTTAATAACAATAGCCCTAAAGCTTTTAGCGATCTTGATCATTATATTGAGGCATTCCAAGACTTTATTAATAAGACTTGCTTAGTGATTGGGGTCACTCATATGGATATGTCAACACGACCAACACTAAAAGAATATCATCAACACCTTGCCAGAAAACAGCTTAACTGCCCTATTTTCGAAATAGATGCGCGTAATAAAAGAGACATTCAAATATTGCTTCAAGTGTTGTTATACAGCTTGCGTTAGATACGGTGGATAGGTTCTTATTTTATAACTATCCTGAATAAATCAAGCTAATCCATGGAATCTAAGCGATGCTAAAACGGTTGATTTCATATTCCATTCGGATGGTAATGCTTAAAAGGTCAGATTAAAATCCAAACAAACCCAACATTTTTCTTATTGTGAGCTATCCTTATAGCTTTATTTTATTAAATGTAGAATTAGCTTATGAGTGAAATTGTCTTATCGCTTAAAGAATTTGGTGTTGCGTTTAATAAACGTATTATTTTAAGTGCGATTAACCTTGAACTTCCTGAAACAGGAGTTACAACCCTAATGGGACCTTCTGGAACAGGAAAGTCCACTTTATTACGGGCTATTGCAGGGTTATCCACCACAAATCCTGCCTATAGAACATGGGGAAGCATACATTACTTGGGGAATGATTTATCTCAAACGATGCTTTATCCTGCATTGGTTGCCCAGAATATAAAACTGATGATTGCCAGTGTTCTCGAAAATATTGTGGATGGATTACCTGAAAGAAGAACATTAGATCAATCCCAACAACGGGAACTTGCCAAACGACTGTTAATTGCTGCTGATTTGGAGTGCCTTTGTCATCAACTGGATACTGCTGTTATTGATTTGAAACTTGCGGATCAACGCCAATTAGCTATTTTAAGACAATTAGCGGTCAACCCTCGTTTAGTGTGTATTGATGAACCCACTGTGGGACTAGCCGATGATGAAGTTGCACGGTTGTTGAATTACCTCAAACGCGAAGCAAAGCAACGTGCTATCCTAATAGTGACACATAATCAACAGGTGGCGAAAACATTGGGGGGACAAACTGCATTACTTGCGAGCGGATGGATACAAGAAATACAACCAACCGTTGCCTTTTTTGATACACCCCTTCAAACGATCACCAAAACGTTTGTTGAGACAGGAAGCTGTGGGAGTCCTTCGCCTGATGCAAAACCTGAACATGTTGCACCGGAATGGGTTGCGGCCTTGCGCCCACCCCCTAAAGCTGCGATGGAATATAAAAGTCATGTGCTAGGACCTAATGGTTTTCTCTGGTTGAAAAAAGGACAGTTAGCAGGGACACCGCGCCCTGGTTTATTGCATGATATTGAATATGATCTAATGGCATTGAAGCGGGTTGGCGTTACTCATCTTGTTTCCTTGACCCTTCGCCCTTTAGACGCTGATCTTTGTCAAAAACACCAAATAGACTTAATTTCCTCACCTATAGTTGATATGCAAGCCCCTTCAGAAAAACAAGCACTGGCGCTTAACCAACACATTGCAACATTATTAAAACAACAGAAAACCATTGCGATTCATTGCCGAGCAGGTCTTGGACGCACAGGGACGCTGTTAGCCTCTCAATTAATTTACGAAGGCGATAGTGCTTTAAGCGCTTTAGAAACCACTCGAAATATTGAACGTCGTTGGGTGCAATCCGAAGCACAAGTTGACTTTCTCAGCGGTTATGAGCAGTTTTTAAAACAGCAACATTAAATATATTAAAAAATAAAACACACCAAAGGAATCAATCATTATGATGGCATTAGACAAAGCATTACAAGACACGGTAAAAAATGTACCTGAAGCACTTGCCGCAGGGTTTGTGGATATTGAAAGCGGAATGTTGCTTGCAGTTAAAACGGTTGACTCTCATTCTCCTGAAGTAATGGATCTACTCGCTGCGGCAACAGGCGATCTTTTTCAAGGACCGAATGTCGTTAGTATTGAAAATATTTTCAAAAAAATGCGCGGAACAGAGCATGATAAACGACACTATTTTCAGGAAGTTATTGTCAATAGTGATAATTTGGTACACGTATTTTTACGCAGTAAAGCCAATCAAGCCTACGTGTTAACGGTTGTCTGCCGAATTTCGGTTAACTTAGGGATGGCACTGACCCGAGCGCGTCATTCAATGCCTGCTTGTGAAGCGGCGATGATGTAATCACTTACTGCCTTTGCTTAAGGATGAACATAATTGTTTTAAAATAGATTCCTAGCACACCCTACTGTTGTGCTAGTCTAACTCAGTAAGGTAAAGCATGGAGCGCATAACGAAAGCGCAAGATCATTTAGTACATATTCTTCAACAGCTCAATAGCCATTCAGGCATGATAGAAGCCTCTGCTATTGTTACCTTAGACGGTGTTGTTAAAACAGAACAACTAAGTGGCGGAATCGAACCCTATGGCTTTGGTGCAATGTGTGCTTCATTACTCTCTTTGGCAAAACGAACCGCTCAAGAATCCCGTTGTGGTGAAATTAAACTCGTCTTATTAGAAGGTACATCAGGCACAATGATTGTGGTGCAAATTGGGATAAAAGGTGTCTTAGCTATTGTGACCAAACCCGAAGCACGTATTGGTCGATTGTTTATTGAAGCCCGTCAAGCCGCCCAAAAAATAGAACAATACCTATAAGGTGTTTGGGCTATCCTCAATAACTTAGCGATAAAACTTATCCTATGCCTTCCATTACCTATCAAAATAAAAAATATACCTGTCGCCCTAATGAAACAGTGCTAGAAGTTTTATTGCGCAACCGCATTAGTATTCCTTTTTCATGTAAAAAAGGCGTTTGTCATGTTTGTGTAATGCATTGCCAACACGGTCAACCTTCTGTTCTTTCACAGCAAGGGTTAGAAGCCACCGTAAAAGAAAAAAATCACTTTAAACCCTGTCAATGTATTCCCATTAGCGATATGGAAATTGAACCTCATCTTGTTAAAAAACGGTCTGCTCCCACAAAAATTAAGAAAGCCAAGACCGACTATCCACCACCTGATCCCGAAATGTGGGAAGCAATGGAACAGGGTGTATTATTGAGTAAGATTCTAACCACATTTTACGATGCTGTTTTTGATGATGTCATCCTAAAACCTTATTTTATCGGTGTCACCAAGATGCGCTTGATCGAAAAAGTGTACAGTTTTCATTATCAAATGTTCACTGGAGAAAATGTGTTTTTTGGGGAACGCCCTAGAAGCTCACATCACTGGATGGTGATTTCAGATGAGATTTTTGAGCATCGTCAACAACTGATGGAAAAAAGTTTAAAGCGACATCAACTCGCCCCTCATTTAATCAAACGTTGGTTAGATTACGAAGCCTTATATCGAAATGATATCATTAAGGATAAACCCATTAAAAAAATATTATTTGGTGAAGAAGTCCCTTTAGAAGGTTTTGAGCCGCTGGTTATGGAATTCTCTAGCCTATGTGATAGCTGTCAAGGTGAAATTTCAGTAGGCGATACCGTACATTATCATACTCGTATGGGAACAGTGTACTGTCTAGAGTGTATGGAACAATAGTTTCATCAATGGTTTATAGGTCATCTTAATAGAATGAAATTTCTATCCCCTCAATGGTTCCTTCTTCTTGTTTTTATTCATACCCTCTTGATGTCCGTTGCTATTGCCAAAAAGACGGATGATCCTGCCAATATTGAAGAGGAGGAGAGGATTGTTGAGTTGTTTCCTTTAACCTTAACACCGTTATGGTGGGAAGCATTTGCTCAAGCCAGTCCGAATACTTTAGCAACAAAAGTGACACAGTTAAAAAAAGATTTGGAGTTTATTACTACTCCCGAGAAAGCCCAGCGTTTAGTGGCGCAAATTGTAGTATTGTTGGATCAATATCAGGCAAAACGGAATACGCCGCTGGTCATTAAAAGCTCAGAAAAAAACGAAGAAAAACACCGTTATTTTTTGGATGATATTTTTAGTCTCGTTAAACAACAAAAAAATAGTGTGTCTGCTCTTTTGTTGTTGAAGACTAATCAAGGTATTTTGCAAAAAGAAACCAAAGCAAAAGAGACAGTTTTGAACCAATTTAAGTTGGATTATGTAAAGCATCAGGGTGCTGATAAGATTAAACTTATAAAAGGATTGAATTGGATCAAAGCCCGTTTAGAATACTCTATTTTAATGGTTAATAATAAATTATTAGAGGCTAAAAAAGACCGTTTAAATAAACGCTTAGACGATTTAAAAGAAGAAAAAAAACAATCGTTTAATTTGCTGATTATCACGGAAAAACAGATCAAAGCGGCTCGACTTAGTGCACACTTATTAGCGGGTGATCTAAAAAAAACAGATAATAAGTTACAGCATTTAGAGAATAAAGAACGTGCTATTACAACAACAGATAAGGCTGCAACCAGAGAAAAACAACGATTATCCCTGCAAATATTAGAAACGGCTCAACGTCGTTACAATAAGTCATCAGCGTTTTTAACGTATCGTTTAATTGATACGATTGATCAGCTTAAAAAAAATAAATCAGAGCAAACCCGTATTAAAGTTCGTGAGCAACTTTATAAAGGGCTTTCGAATATCAGAGAAACAGAACAATGGATGGAAGATGTTAGTGATCGCGTTGAAAAGGAAGAAAATGCCGCTAATTCACAAAAGGCGGTCGCCGTTGAAGCGGTTGACAAACAATATATTGAGCAACGTTTACAGTATTTAAAATCGATTTATCAACTCTCTCTCGAATTAGAAACCTATCAAGATAAATTAAAAGTATTAACGAGCATCTTAGATGATCAGTTGGGAAAAACTGCAGGTGGTGCGGCTATTTTTGTCGAAAAGGCAGAAAACACGTTACGTAATAGCCGAGACAATTTAAGCAAATGGTTAAGACAGTCTCTCTTTTTATTGGATGGAACACCGGTCACACCGATAGGGTTGATCCGTTTTTTTGTTATTTTATTAGTAGGTTGGTTCTTTTCTCGCTTGTTCTTACGCACGATTGAAGCCGTTAATATTCGTACAGAAGGGGGAATGCAATCCTCCTCAATCAAAACGCTGAGTCGCATTGTCAGTTTTGTATTGGTTGGGGTTGCTTTATTAATTGCTTTTTCGAGCTTGGGGATTGATGTTACCAAGCTGGCATTAGTTGCCAGTGCATTGAGTATTGGGATTGGTTTTGGACTACAAAATATTATTAATAACTTTGTTTCGGGTATTATTTTATTATTTGAGCGCAGTATGAAAGTGGGTGATTATATTGAAATGAAAGACGGGACGCGTGGCGTAGTTAAAGAGATTAATATTCGTAGCACCGTCATTAATACCAATGATAATATCGATGTAGTAGTACCTAATTCTGAATTTGTAAATACCAGTGTGACCAACTGGACAATGGACGAACGTTTTATGCGTTTGAAAATTCCCTTTAGTGTTGCTTATGGAACGGATAAACGCCTTGTACGACGCATTATCATAGAAGCGGCGCTTACCTTAGATTACACCCTAAATTTGACTGTAGCTCAACACCCTCAAGTGCGTTTATCAACGTTTGGTGAAAGCGGTTTAGATTTTCAATTAGTAGTTTGGATTAAAGCAGAATGGGCAGGACGACCTGGACGGGTTAAAGCCGCCTATAATTGGGAAATTGAAACCACCTTATCCGCTCATGGCATAAGTATTCCATTTCCTCAACGGGAAGTCCGCCTGTTAACGACCTCTTAGCTTATTCTTTAAAGCCCGTTGTTGAGCAAATTGATCCCGATATTTAATGGCTTGTTGAGTCACTGTATTGGGAGGCTGTTGAATCTTTTGAGCATAGCGTTTGAGGATAATAGTTAGGGTGTCATCATCGACCATTAAGCGCGAAAAATTACTCAGCCGTTCCTTAAGGGTTAATGTTTTGAACTGCATACGGTTGACATCAATAATTTTAAAATGATAACGATTGTTCTGTTTTTTTATGAGCACATTGCCAGGGGAATAATCACGGTGCAGAATACCTTGCTGATGCAATTGGTAGGTGAATTCGGCAAATTGTTCCAATAGGTGCTGACGGTTAGCAAAAGCTTTATCCATTAAGAGCGGACGGATGGTAAAGTCATAGTTAAAATGGCGTGAAATAAAATAACTGTGCGATAGAAAGCCGTATTGATGTTTTTCACAATAAGCAATGGCTTCGGGACAAATTGTTTTTCCGATGTTTAATGAGTATTGATAAGAACGCTTAGCTTTTGATGCCCGTAAATAACGATAAGCAAAACGGTTAATATAATTAGGAATTTTAAACGATTTCACCACATAATCTTCGGCTTCAAAACGAATCACTCGAATTTCATTACGCTCAGCATGTAGCACCTGATCAGACTGTTGGAAATGCGTTTCGATATCCGTTATCAACGGTGTTAAGTGATGAAATAAAGGATTAATTTGATAGTTCATTCGCCGCTTCTTTATTTTTGTTCGCTTTAGGTTTAGTCAATAATATAAACAGGGGATTCTCCCACAGTGAGTAGTTTTTGGCGAACTTCTGTACCGTCACGAAGCAGAATACGTTTATCTTCTGTCGCTAACGTAATTGGTTCTAGCGCCCAATAAACATGAATCAAAGTGGTCAGTTTAAAACGAGCGTGATAGAGCGTTCCGCGTTGTGTTAAATTAATAAATTGGCTGTCTTTTAATAAAAATAACAGCGTTTTGAAAGCATAATAAGCAGGGTATTTTTTTAACCCCTCTCGCTGATCAATTAAGCCATAACCTGCGGCAATCAATTGATGCCAATAAACATTTTTTACCACACCAGAAGCCAAAGCAAGCAAGTAATAGCGTACTAAATAATTAGCATGATCCTCTAAGCTAACACATTCATAACCACTGGTTGGTGCATAAGGATGCGTGTTTTCAATCGGCCAATTAACCTCAGTAATCACAATCTCTGTTTGTGTTTTAGGGCTTAAACGAGCAATGGACTGTAATAATTGGAGCTTATTGATAAGGTTTAAACTGACCTGAGTATTTTCAGGTGCGCCACGACGATCGACATACAACAAGGTACTGAGTTGATCAAACTGTACAGGATAACGATTAAATAAGGTACGAATTGTAAAATAGTATTCAAAATCAATAACAGCACTACCTAATAAAATGATATTTGGGTGTTTTTCTTGTTTGAGATCATAAGCGACTTGGTAGAAGCGCAAGTATTCTTCCATAGAAAAAATAGCCCATTTTTTTCGATTAATTGCATTTCCAATTTGAAAACGATGGCAGATTGGGCTAAATTTTTCAAAAATTGTGGTTAAGGATTGATGCCATAAGACAAGGTCTTCAATATGGCGACGATCTTGTAAAATATTAATAAGTATATTTTTATCCGCATATTGCTGCGTAAAATCAATATAAGATGCTAAGTTTTCAATATCATGCAAGGGAAGCCGAATCAGTACATTATCCACGGCTAAATCATCAACTAATTGACGGGTTGCTTCGGGATTTTTATCTACGTTAATGCTTAATCCAAAAAAAGTATTGGGTTTAATGCTGACTTTTTTTATCGGGAATAAATAATAAAACAGTAATGAAAGGGGAAAAACAATCAAGTTTGTTACCAACATTTTTAAAAAATCAGCAATCACTGTTTTATAAATTCTTCGCTTATAGGTTTTGTCATGGATCATTGCGGGTTGATCAGAGAAATGATCCCAACGAAACGGTGTCTTGTCTTTTTTCAAAAAAGTATCCTTCACATATAATAACTGAATAGAGACTATTATTTTTACACATCGATATACAGTGGAAAATGATAAATAAGGGATAGGGATCTTGTCATGATGTATACCGTGGTCGCTTTTTTTTATATTAGTCCAGTGTCTGCGGTCTTTCTGGCTATTTATAATGGGGTATGCATTATGATGAAATTAGTGTTTTTATCATCGTTTGGTAATACTTTTGGTCTTTAATACTAGCCTATTCAACCTTGTTTTTTATAGTAAAATTACTTAGGGTAGTGTGTTTGATTTACTCTATTTTTGTTGTTTTCCCTTTGGTGGAAGCCTAACTTTAGTTCTGGTTTTCTGTAATAATGGTCGCACTGTTAGCGCCTCCCTATCGCTTGTCGTCGCAGTGATCTTAAGCCCTAAATTGATATCTATGGTTTTCGTACTTTCTGTTTTTTCTTCTTCATAATAGACACGCTAGAAAACAATACCATCGACCTCCAACATCCTGAACGAGGGGTATCATCCTCTCCCTAAAGGAAGAAGTTTTACACTTAAATTGATCAACAAGCTCGTTTTAGCAAAGGACAATAAAAATATGCAAGTTATCCTCGCCAACCCTCGTGGTTTTTGTGCAGGTGTAGACCGTGCCATCGACATTGTAGACCGTGCCATCGAATTACTTGGCGCACCCATTTACGTACGTAATGAAGTGGTTCATAACCGTTATGTGGTTAACAACTTAAGAGAAAAGGGCGCTGTTTTTGTTAAAAGTTTGGATGAAGTCCCTGATAATGCAACCGTTATTTTTAGCGCGCACGGGGTCTCTCGTAGTGTGCAGGATAATGCGAAACAACGTGGATTAAAGGTTTTTGATGCGACCTGTCCTTTGGTGACTAAAGTACATATGGAAGTCTTACGCTATAGTCGACAAGGGCTTGACGCGGTATTGATTGGTCACAAAGGACACCCCGAAGTGATTGGTACTATGGGACAATACGACACCACCTATGGCGGTGATATTTATCGAGTCGATTCCCCTGATGAAGTCTCTGAGTTATCGGTTAACAATCCTGAAAAACTGGCCTTTGTAACACAAACTACGCTTTCTGTAGACGATAGTATTCTTGTCATTGATGCGCTACGGCAACGCTTTCCAAAAATAAAAGGGCCTAAAAAAGATGATATTTGCTATGCCACTCAAAACCGTCAAGATGCCTTAAAAAAACTATCCCATGAATGTGACGTAGTTTTAGTCGTCGGTTCACCAAACAGCTCTAACTCCAACCGCCTGCGTGAAATTGCAGAAAAACGCAATATCCCTGCTTACTTAATCGACGGTGCAGAAGACATTGATCCCCAATGGTTTGAAGGAAAAACACGTATTGGACTCACCGCTGGAGCATCAGCACCTGAAATTTTAGTCAAACGTGTTACTGACCGTCTACATAAATTAGGGGTGGAAGTCATGCCTGATGACCGTGGTATCATTGAAAACGTGACGTTTGTGCTACCTAAAGCCTTGAGAGATATAGCAATAGAGCAATAGAAGCATACTCTATGCAACCGAAAAGAAATGGCAGCTCTGGTCGGTGTTGCTCCAATGAACAAAGAAAGTGGTGCTTACCAAGGGCGCAGAAAAATACGCGGAGGACGGTATAGAATTCGCACCGTTCTCTTTATGGCCATGCTCTCCGCCATCCAATCCAATGCTAAATTTAAACGGATTTATACCCGCTTAGTTGACGCAGGAAAACCAAAAAAAGTGGCCTTAATTGCTTGTATGAGACGGTTGATGACTATTTTGAATCTCATGGTAAAGAATGACCAAGAATG
>JAGLBW010000143.1 GCA_023146545.1 Cocleimonas sp. | reverse complement strand
CTACCCGCACCAACCATTTTTCGTTTCCAATAGCGACTAAAATTAACAATACTGACGACTTTTCCTGAACGTGGGGCATGAATAAATTTATTATTTCCTAAGTAAAGACCGACATGGGTGATATTAGTGTGTTTACGACGAAGAGTGTGGAAGAAAATAAGATCACCCGTTTGAAGTTGGGCTAAAGAAATACGTTTGGTTTTTTTGTACTGGGACGCGGCGGTTCTAGGAAGGCTAATATTTGCTTTTTGGAAGGAGTATTGGATTAAACCGCTACAGTCGAAGCCTTTTGTTGGTGTTTTTCCGCCCAATTGATAGGGGATTTTAAGTTGCTGTTTTGCAATATTGATTGCGTGTGTTTTTAGTTTTTTTTGCGAGGCAATTGATCTTTTTTTCTGTGCCTTGAGTGATCTCGGAGGATGTTTTTGTTGAGTGTATTTTAAGACAAGCTCTTGGTAAGCCTGTTGAAAATCAATTTCATCGTTGTTGCTTGGTTTTGATATTTTTTTGGGTGCGGACTGCGCTGTACTGGATAAACTAAAAAATAGAACGCAGAGGGTTGTTGTAAATGTTGTCTTTACAATGTGCATGCTGACTCCTTTGTTGATATTTTACTTAGGAACGTACACAAAACAATTTCTCGATGCTAACGTATTATTTGGCTTTTGCTGGCATGATCTTATGATTCATTACATAGTCTAATTATGGATCTTGAGATCACCCCAACGAAAACAAAAATTCTGCATTACCACGTTGAGAGGTTATGTCCTGTACATTTCTTAAAAAAGGCTCGGTAAAACGATGTAGGTGAAGAGCCTTTGCAACTCTTAATTAGTTGCTCTTTAATCGGTGTATTGATCAATACACAAGCTAGCTTGGAACTAAATTTTTGGTGTCAAGGTGGCTTGTAGTCGACGTTACTCCATAACAAAAAAAAGGATTAAAATAAAAAAACTATAGTACAAATTATAAGCTTTGGGATACCTCGATACAGTCTATTGACGTTAAAGGTTAATAGAATCTGTGTTTAACTGGTCATTTTTACAGTATTCAAAACGTAAGGTAAAAAAATAATTAATAGTTTCTAATAAACTATATTTTGCTTAATTATCATACCTATATTTTTGAATAGGTGTTAGAAAAAATAAGCTAATATGGATAAAAATAGAGATAAAAGCGTGAGGGAGGCGGAGTGATTTGTTTTTTTTGAAAACAGTAGAAAAATTATGGCATTTTTTGCTACTGTTTTGTTGATAAGGAGAGCAGTGAGTCTAGTTTAGGATTTCATAGTCATGTGTCACCGTTGCTGTTTTCCCTAACATAATGGAAGCCGAGCAATATTTTTCGGCAGAGAGTTCAATGGCTCTTGAAACTTTAGCCTCTGCTAAATTTTCACCTTCAAGGATAAAATGCAAGTGAATATCGGTAAAGACTTTCGGTTCGGTGGCGGCTCGTTTAGCACTGATTTCTACTTCACAATTATGGATTGTTTGCCGTCCTTTTTTTAGCATCGAGACCACATCAAACGAAGAACAGCCGCCTAAACCCAGTAATAACATTTCCATCGGGCGAATGCCTATATTGCGTCCACCTGCAGTTTCAGGTCCATCCATAACCACCGAGTGCCCGCTGGCTGATTCGCCTACAAAACTCATATTATCAAGCCATTTTACGCGTGATTTCATTGTCCTTATCCTATCCTTAGTGACGTAGTTTTTGTTCAATTGCATCCATTAATAAGCCTGCAATATTAGCAGAATATAAGGTGTCTAGTTCACGAATACAGGTTGGGCTAGTGACATTGATTTCGGTGAGATAATCACCAATCACATCCAGTCCAACAAAGAGTAACCCCATCGCTTTTAAGGTAGGACCAAGCTGTTGACAGATACTTAAGTCGCGTGGGCTGAGTTTTACGCCTTTATACGTACCGCCTGCGGCTAAATTGGCACGCCCTTCTCCTTTGGCAGGCAAACGAGCGAGAGCATAGGGAAAGGGTTCACCATCAATCATCAAAATGCGCTTATCACCCTCAACGTATTCGGGCAAAAAACGTTGCGCCATGATGGTTTGGGTTTCATTTTTTGTGATGGCTTCTAAAATAACGTTACGGTTGGTGTCGCCTTCTCGAATCTGAAAGATCATAGTGCCTCCCATACCATCTAAAGGTTTTACTACAATGTGTTGGTGTTGTTTATGGAATGCTTTAATACGCGTTATATCACGACTGACTAACGTTTCAGGCGCACATTCAGGGAATAGGGCGGTAAAGAGTTTTTCATTTGCCGAACGAATGCTGGCAGGACGATTAACAATCAATGTGCCTTTTTTTTCTGCGAGTTCTAAAAGATAAGTGCTGTAAATGTACTCCATATCAAAAGGAGGGTCTTTACGCATTAGGGAGCAGTCCAGATGATGCAGGGCTTGGGTTAACTCTTCTCTGATACAGAACCAGTTTTTTGGATCGTCTTGTACGGTAATGCGTTTCATTTTTGCAGAGACAGTGCCTTTTTCGAGAAATAAATCAGCTTGTTGCATATAAAATAATTGCCAACCGCGAGCCTGAGCTTCCAGCATCATGGCAAAGGTACTGTCTTTTTTAGTATTAATTGATTCGATAGGATCCATAATGATCCCTAACTGAAGAGTTTTTTTCATTGTTATCGTTTTTTCACTTCAAAAAGTAGAGCAAATGTAAAATAAAAGCAGAGCAAAAAAAAAGGCGAACATAATGTTCGCCCAAAGTTGCGAGGGAGTTGGTGTAAGCAAACACATTGTAACACTCTGTATTTGCTTGTAAAAATAGAGCTTCGTCTGTGTATGTTTTAACAATATACAATATACAATTTGAAATAGCTACATTAATTTTAATTATGTCAATTATAAGGTGACAGAATGATTTTTTTTCTAGATAAAAGCGATAGTAATGCATAAAAGGGGGCAAAATGCATGGTTTTACCCCTAAATGCTTTGAAAATAGATAAAAAATGGCTAAAGATTAGCTAAAATAGAGCGTTGAAATAATACTTTTCCGATATGTCTTGCCCCTGCGGGTGTGAGATGCCATCCATCATAAGAAATAAGGTGTAAATTATCGGTAAAAACAGGACAGGCAACATGAGAGCCACAGACTAGTTTTGATTGATCAACAAATGATAATCGTCCCTTGATCCGTTGGCGCAAAATAGCATTTATTTTTTGTACTTCGGGGTCGATTGAATTTTTAACCTGTTTTAACGCTTGGGGTGACATCGTCATATAATGTCGGGTTGATATTTTCCCAAAATTTTTGCTACCAATAACAATAACTTTTTGATGTGGCTTAAGCCTTAAATGTTTAATGGTAAACGGGAGAATACGGGCTGTTTTTAACTTCCAACGTGCCGCAAAAATAATAATATCCGCTTCTTTCATTTGGTCTTTTGCTTGCATTAAACTATCGGTTCTTGCCTCATTGTTACATAAAGCATGATCTTTCTTTTCGACAAACTTGCCCCCTTTACCATTAAGTACAGGTTGGCATTGATAGGGAATATAGCGCATCCGTATCTGATAATTTTGTAAAAAATTATTTTCCTTGACGATATTCAGAAAATCACAACCATGACTGTCACCAATCAAGAGAATTTTTTTCTTTTTGCTTTGATTAAGAAAAGGTTTTTTGCGAATAGCATTACAACGTGAAAAGGTATATCGCTCGTTTACTTTTACATTAGAGTCATGGAGTAAGTTACGTTTTAATGTGCCCGACGGTGTATTAGCGTGCGTGTTGAGGGCAAAGACCATGCCGATTAGCATGATAAAAAGACGGTGGTAGATCAGTTTTATGAAGATGAGCATTATTTAATCCCTGTATTTTAGTATATTTTTTACACATAAAAATAGTTTATTATTCATGGGTATAAAAACGATAAATTATTTTTGGAAGGATGTCTATGTTGTAGGTTGAGGATTATTTTTTTGTGTTTGTATCATTAGCGATAATGCTTTACATTATCGCTAATGATAGGGTCTTAGAAACAGCTTAAAAAAGAGAGCTTATTATCATATAAACCTTATTTCCTTAGGGCGTTTCTAAAAATGTAGAGATTCTCCCTCCCCCCTCAATATAAGAAGTTACAATATGACTCCAGAAACAAAAGAATCCTTAAAAGATAGCAGTACATGGAAGCGTATTTTATATATGCTGTTATTTGCCTTTGCTTACAGTATCGCAGAATTTGTTTTCATGGGCATTGTGCTGGTGCAAATCGCTCTTAAGCTAGTGAAAGGATCTATCAATGAAAACCTCGTCGTTTTTGGTAAACAGACCTCACAATATGTTTATGATGTCATGCTATACCTCACGTTTAACACAGAAGAAAAGCCCTTTCCTTTCTCTCCTTGGCCTGATAAAAAATAATCACTTAAAGCATACTGCCCTGCTTTAAGATGATACCCGAGTGTAGACAGTTTTAGAGACTACCCAGAAAATACTGACGATATTGCCTTGAGGGTCTCTGTGGTGTCATCTTATTTTATTTTTTTGCTTTAACGGACGTTGGTTTTGCATCGAGAATAATCCAGCCCTGTTTCTTTATTTTTAGTAAGGCATTGGTTTTACATTGTTTTTTGTTTTTTCCTTTCCCTTTTTGAATGCCTGCTTTGTACTGAGACTTCTTAATGGTTTTAAACAAAAAGCGTTTATTTTCTACTTTCTTTGCCTTGTAAGTAATGTGACAGTTTTCTCCCCTAGCACCTACATTTAATAATAAAAAACAGCCCATGATCCCCGCTTTAATAAGGCGAGATTGTCTATATTGTGTCATTTTAATCCTTTATTAATCTAATTATTGGACGTTATACCATCCCTTACCAGCGTAACGAAAACTAGAATATCAAATAAAATCAATAAATAACAAGCGTTATTGCATCACAGCATACTAAAACTTGTTTAAAAAAACAGCTATTTTTTGCCGAAAAAAGGGCATGTTCTAAGTGCTTTCTTTTTGATCAATACCACTTGCTTTTTTGCTTTTTTTTCACTCCGCCTGATTGTTTTTGCTTCCCTCATCATTTATCCCTTTTCTCCTGTTTTTTACCCTAATTACCTTAATATTTTATAAACCATTGATTTTTGTCGATTAAGTTTTATTTTTTTGTGCGTGTTATTAGTTAACAGCTGTATTTTTTTCAATGGTAATCAATCAAATAAGGGTGTTATTGGATAATTATTGACCTATCAATAAAATTTATGTCTGAATAGAGAGGCAAGTTAATCAATAACTACTCATTTTTTGTTGAGTAAATAAACAGAAAGAGTGTGTCAAGGAGGGGAGAGTCATGACCATATTACAGATGGAAAAAATTGTTTATTTTTTAGGGAAGATTGTTAACCATCTTTCCTTAACGTATGACGATGTGCTTTTTTATCAACGACTCTTAAAAGCAGAAGGGTTATATCAGGATGCGTTAGATGGTATCTGGGGAAAATATACCGATCAAGCCGCCATTGATTTTATGGCAGAAAGCATTTCATTAGAGGAAGAATTGGGACGTTTTGATATGCGTACCGAGAACAACATTCGTAGCTTATCGCTGGCAGGTCAATCAGAAGCACGTCAGTTTATGCAACGTCTCAGTGACTTTAACCTTACCGTTAAAATCATTAGTGGTACCCGCACTTACAAACAGCAAGATGCCTTATACGAACAAGGGCGGAGCAAGCCAGGCAAAAAAGTAACATGGGCAAAAGCAGGACGTAGTTATCATAACTTTGGAATGGCATGGGATATTGCTGTGTTTAATTCAAGAGGTGCTTATCTGACCACAGGAAAGAGCTATGAACGTGCAGCGAAAGTTGCAATGGATACTAAAAGTCTTTTTTGGGGTGGTAATTGGACAACGTTAAGGGATTATCCACACTACCAGCTTCGTACCGAATTTCAACTGGCTCAAATTAGACACCGTTTTGAAAAAGGTGAAAAGTTTTTTGAGACCAGTGTGATTGTTTAAAGCGACTTGTTTTCGAACCGTCTTTTAAGTAATAAAAAATTAATAAGAGACGTTGCTATTGAGACACGACAGGTTGTACCACTTAACAATAACCCATCAATAACAGCGTCTAATCAATAACAAAGGGGAATATCATGAGTAAAGAATATAAATTTCATGGTCAAGGTCGTGAACTGATTATAGGCAAAACACGTTTGAGTCGCCGAGATAATATTGTTATTTATTTATCAGGAAATTTTTCACGTTTACAACTGGATGACCTTGGCAGTACCACGTACACTTTGCAAATTTTACCCGAAAAGGGAAAAACGGTTAATATCAAGCGTTTATTATTAAATGATTGCAATAATGTACATATTAATGGGCATGACCGTATTAATGTGAAGGGAACAGCAAAAGAAGTGAATACCCGTACAGAACAAGCAATGGTGCGGGTTAAAGGAAAAAATTGCACCATTGAAGGGTTGCACATCTACTCAAAGCGAGACACCTCTGAATGGACTCCCACTTATTGGAAGGCGAATGCACGTAATGGAATCGTCTTATCAGGCTATCGTTGTATCGCCCGCAGAAATACTATTTTTAATGTGCGTAATGGCATCGAAATAAAATGCCCGCACGGTAAAGCAGCGTTTAACACCATTAGACATTTTTTTGAAGACGGTATTCGTGCTTTAGCGGATCATGTCATCGTCGATAATAATTCTATTGCCATCGCACAAGACAGTGGTTCCGATCATATCCATTGTGATGCGATTCAAATGTGGAATGCCAAAGGCAAACCCAGTGAAGGCGTTTTAAACGGTTTAGCAATAATTAATAACCACATTTGGAACCGATCCGATTATCCAGGTTCGCGTTTAATGCAAGGCATTGGTTGTTTTGATGGTGTTGTCCGTAATTCCAGCGTAACAGGCAATATTGTTAATACAGATCATGAGCATGGTATTACCTTGGGCGTAGCTAAAAACACCCTTATTCAAGAAAATATAGTCTTTAGTACCCGTCCAGAAGTGCGTAAAAGCTGGATAAAAATTGGTACGAATAAGCAAACTACAGAACGCTCAAGGGATAACTCCTTAGCATTTAATAGCAGCGAATCGTATATTTATTTCTCAATGACCGTTAGAGAGAATATCTCTAATATCATTTTAACCGAGAAACAAGTCGCGTATTTACGCGATTTAGAATGGGATAGAGCCGTTGCTTAAGAAACACCTAAAGATGACATCCTCGATAATTGCTGTGGTGTCATTTTTTAAGTGGTTTCCCCTAATTATCTGCTTCGGTAGAAGCTCCGCTTTTTAGCCCGTTTTTGTTTCGCTTCTTCTTTTTCAATCACACTGCTATCCAGCTCTAACCCCACTTTCTTGTACAATGCCGCCATTCTTTTAACAGACATCTCTTCGTGTCGCCCTGAGCGTAATGAACGTGACAAGCTAACATCACCATAACGCACACGGATCAAACGGCTAACCCTTACAGACTGCGTCTCCCATAAGCGGCGGACTTCACGATTACGACCCTCTTTTAAGACAACGTGATACCATTTATTAGCCCCTTCCCCACCGACAAACGTAATCTTATTAAACTTTGCTTTACCATCGTCTAAAAGAACCCCTTTCTTTAAGTTTTCAATCATCTCATCGCTAACATCACCTAAAATTCTTACCGCGTACTCACGTTCAATTTCATAAGAAGGATGCATTAAACGATTGGCTAATTCACCATCCGTTGTGAACAGCAAGAGACCATCCGTATTGAGGTCTAAACGACCTACCTGAATCCAGCGTCCATTTGTGATCTTGGGTAAATTATCAAAGACCGTTGGACGACCCTCTGGGTCTTTACGTGTCGATACTTCACCCGCTGCTTTATGGTATAACAGAACGCGGGGCGTTGATTTTAAACGAGAACCCAAATGTAATCGTTGCCCGCGCAAAATAACCTGATCCTCTTCGCTTATCGGTTGACCGACTGTTGCTATCGCCCCATTAACTAAAATTTCACCTGCTACGACCCAGCGTTCGATCTCTCGACGTGAACCATAACCTGCTCGTGACAACATCTTTTGAATTCGTTCTGACATAACGTTTTACTGCTGTTTAATGAATGAAAAATATGAAGCAATTTCTCATCGCCTCAGCGAGTTGATTATATCACCCTAACCCACTTTAATAATCAGAAGAAGGGAATAAAATCAACAGGAGTTTGCGATAGATCATAGTTAAAGCCGTGATAAAAATGTACACTATATGGCGAAATTTGAATCACCACCTGTCTTATGAATGCCTTTTAACGGTAAATATAATGCACAATATAAAGGTATCGCGAATTGTCTTTAAATTTGGGGAAATGACCAGATCAGCAATGAATGGTATTCTTTATCTACGTTTAGGTCTAACTCATTATCGAATGGAATACTTAATATGGTTGAACAAAAAAAAACAGTCGGAAAGAAAAAAGAGTTAACAAAAGAAGAAGCCGCTGCATTATTAACACAGTTGACTGATGCGAATACCGTAATGACAGCCCCTGACACTATGTCAGGAAAGAAATTACTACGGATTAGTCATGCGGTAGGGGATTACCCCTACCCAACCAAGATGAAACTAAATGATTACGAAGAAGAAAAATACCTGCTTCAAATCGAATTATTAAAGGTTCAAAAATGGGTGCATGATACCAATAAAAAAATTGTGTGTATTTTTGAGGGACGTGATGCCGCAGGAAAAGGGGGAACAATTAAACGTTTTACCGAACACCTGAACCCACGTGCGGCACGGGTTATTGCATTGGAAAAGCCCAATGAAAGAGAGCAAGGACAATGGTATTTTCAACGTTATATTAAGCATTTACCTACAAAAGGTGAAATGATCTTATTTGACCGCTCATGGTATAACCGTGCGGGTGTTGAAAAAGTTATGGGGTTTTGTACCGAGAAAGAACATTTAGAATTTATGCGTCAAGCCCCTGTTTTTGAACGCATGTTAGTGAATTCCGATACCATTTTATTTAAGTATTGGTTCTCCGTTACACGTCAAGAACAGTTGCGCCGCTTTCACTCACGCAAACATGACCCCTTAAAACAATGGAAACTTAGCCCGATTGATGTCCAATCACTGGATAAATGGGATAACTACACCGATGCACGCGCCTCCATGTTTTTTAATACGGATACTGCCGATGCCCCTTGGATCGTTGTCAGATCAGATGATAAAAAACGCGCTAGACTAAATTGTATGCGTCATTTCTTATCCACATTAGATTACGACGGGAAAGACAGTGCTGTTGCCTGCGCTCCAGACCCCTTTATTACAGGCAGCGTTGAAAAAATATACGGGAGTTTATGATGACGACATCAGATAACACAAAAATAAAAAACGAAAATACAAAAAAAGTGGATACTAAAAGTACTAAAAGTACTAAAGCATCCAATAAAAAAGGAAAAGGTAAAAGTACCCAATTGAAAAAGATATTAGAAAAAGCAGAAAAAGCACTTAAAAAGGCAGAAAATGCTGCAGAAAAGGCAAAAAAAGCGGCAAAAAAGGCAAAAAAAGCACAAGAACGGGTTAAAAAATCAGAAGCAAGCTTTAATGACTCAATGCTACATTGCCAAGATGACCTTAAGAAATATGTAAAAAAAGCAGCAAAGAAAGCCACACGAAAAACGAAGACTCAAAAGAAAGTTAAAAAAGTTAAGTAACCGCCTTTTCTGATTGTTCTGCTAACGTTTAGGTACTGTTAATCAAATCAACAGCACCTAAACGTTATCAATATTGATACTTCCTAAAAATTGACAGGTGTGGTTATATTCAGGACAATCTCCTGATGGAAAATACTAAGACAACCCTCACCAATATCACTCAGTTTCTCCAAACAGGGGATTTTCAGTACCGCGTCTATGACTTAGGACGGAAACTCACCTTGCTGCCGAATCAACGGTTTCAAAAAATTGAAGATCAAGAAACACGTTACCCCTATCCCTTCCAACAAAAAGCATGGCTTGCCATTTTATTCTGGTCACTTCATGATAAAGATAAAACCGAACCTGTTATTTGGTTCTTGCAATTCCCAATTGATGAATTAGGTTACCTAAAATTGGCATCACGTGATGCTTTTTTACAAGAGCTATTAATTCATGTTGGTAACAACCTTCAAGCCCAACAAGACGGCTTAGACCTACAAGACTCACTGAAAGAAAGTCCCTTTGCCTTTAAACCTCGTCAAGACCGCTTAGCTATTTTTCATGCTTTTGCCACCGTGCAATTAAAACAAGCCCCCTCCAAATATTATCAACACACCAGAGACTATCTCCAAGGAAAATTAGGTTACGAACAATGGGAATTTTTAGGTCTACAAGGCATCGCAGATGTCATTGCACGCCTAGCACTTGACGATAATGAAGAATTATTGACACAAGCACTTCCTCAGCTACCCATCACACCCTTAATCAA
>JAGLBW010000142.1 GCA_023146545.1 Cocleimonas sp. | reverse complement strand
GGCATCATAAGGCGACGAATTGCCCATGGTAGTTTTGCAGCACCTGCTGTCACCGCGATATCGGCATGGTGTTGTTCATCTTGCTTCATTTGTTGCAAAATGACTAAACTGGGAAGGTCTTTTATGGGTAGCTTTACTATGTGTTGTTCAAGATGCCTTACGACTTGATCTTCGGTTTCTTTAACAAACCCTAAGCTCCACTTGTCGCCAACAAGACCTGCGACAGCACCTATACTAAACGATCCCCAGTACCATAGAGGAGAGAAGTAACTTTTATGGCTACCGAGCTGTTTTAAACGATTCTCACACCAATTGAGGTGGTCGTTTTCCTCCATTGCGGAGCGTTGCATTTGTTTTTTAATATCGGCTCGTTTAGCAGTTAAAGCTTGTCCACGGTACAGCCCTTGAGCAGAAACTTCGCCTGCATGATTAATTCGCATCAATACGGCTGAGCATTTTTTTTCTTCATCAGTCAGCGGCTGATTTTCTTCTACTGAATTTGCAGGGTTAGCCCGTTCTGTAGTGGGTGCTATGGTATAAGCGGTACGTAATGAGGTGTCCACTTCGATAAGTATCTGATCAAAAAAACTGAGGTTTCGCATAATTTTTAATAGGTGCTCATATTATCGGCTTAACGATTTACTGGGGCGTAGACTTATTACACCTTGCCTATTTTAAAGGGATATTAGTAGGGTTTAAAATAAACAAGGCCAGTATCACCTTCGTCCTATTTGGTCATCCTATTTTTTTCTTTCTCTGTTAACATTTTAACAAGTTCGAACAGTTTCTTTTCACCACCTGCGGCATAAGCACTGGTACGGTATTTACCGTTAATTAAAATAGCAGGAACGGAACTAATTTGAGAGCCTGCACTCACTTGACGTGCTCGATTTAGCTTTGCTTTATACGCCATTGAGTTTTTTACTTTATTGTAATCTTCTGCGCTCACTCCAAGTTGTTCAAAAAAGCGTTTGACCGAGTCTTCACTTTTTAAACGACGACCTTGTTCATGAATCGCATGGAACAGTTTGCTGATGATCTTTTTCTCACCTGTTGGATCCATAAAGTCTGCAATGTAGTAGGTTTCTGCATCTTTTGACCAGACGGGATTCAACATTGCAGGAATCTGCTTGAAATCGACATAGCTGGGCTTATTTTTCTCATAGTGAACAATATCCTCTTCAAGATGGTAACAGTGAGGACAACTCAGCCACATCAATTCGATCACTTCTACTTTTCCTTTTGGAGCGTCGACATTGATGGCGGGGAAGATTTCAAAATAGTGCTGACCTTCAATAAAGTTTGTTTTTGCTGGTTTTGGTGCTTCTTTTGTTTCGTTCACCTCTTTTGTCGTCTCTTTTGACGTGGTTGCTTCTGCTAATATTATTTTAGCATCCTGTTCTAGACTCGTTGCTGGACTCGTTTTCTCGACCACTTTTTCAACAGCCGCTTGAATTTCTTTTGGTGCTTGCTCAGCAGTTGCTGTTGAGTCATTACAAGCAACGAGCAATAATAAACTGACCGCCATAAAGGACGTAGATAATTTGGGTAATACACCTTTAGCAGTGTTTTTTGATTTCATTTTTAGAATTTTCCTGTCAATAGATACTTTCTCAGAGACCTAGATAATACCCCAAAGTTCTTCTATTAGATGTAAAAAGTACCGCAAAGATAGTGATAAAATGATAACTATGATCAATCTAAGATAACATTAAAAATAACAAGGAAATAGCAAGACATTGTTATAAATGATTGATTTTCAGCATAAAAAAAGGTAGCTTTCGCTACCTTTTTTTATGCTGATTACGCAAAAACACCTTTTAAAAAGGCATTAATGGCTGTAAAAAATCAATCGTGTAAACCAGAGATATATTCAGAAACTGCTTTCATGTCAGCATCTGTCATCTTCGTTGCAATATTCTGCATCATTTTTCCTGCATCATTCACACGCTTGCCTGACTTAAATAGTTTTAACTGATTTTCTAAATATTGTGTGTGCTGTGAGGCAATCTTAGGGAATTTTGCCTTGGAATTACCGTTACCAGTTACACCATGACACGCTGAACATGCGGTAACGCCTGATGACATTTTACCGCCTTTAAAAATAGCTTCACCTTCTTTAACAAGCTTTTCATCCGCCGCTCCAGGCTTTGATGTCTGAGCTGCAAAATAAGCTGAAATATGTGCAATATCATCATCAGATGCAATCGCTTTTGCTTGTGGCGTCATTATTGCCTCAACACGCGCTCCTGATCTAAAGTCTACCAATTGCTTTGTAATGTATTCTTCACTTTGCCCTGCTAAGTTTGGCCAAATTGGATTGACACTATTACCATCTGCGCCATGACAAGCTGCACAAGCCGCTGTTAATGTTTTACCCTTTGCAGCATCCCCTGCGGCAAAAATAGAGGCTGAGCTAGTGATAGCAAGACCAGCTAATGCAATAATCAATGCTTTTTTCATTTCAAAATGCTCCTAAAATCAAAATTTCGTCTTTATAAATACTTTCGAGGATAGCGTTGATAATCTTATTGTTATTTTTATATCACCTTCACCGTTATGTTTTTCCCTTAAACGTTCGGTTGACATTTGACTCCCCTTTTTTGTCTTGACAAAAGAAAGCCTGACTAAAAATATAACAAATGTCAGTCGAACCTAGCGCAAGCTCGTTCCCCTTTACGATAAGACCGCTTAAATGGCTAAAAAAGACGAGACTAACCGACGCTAATGGTATAATACGTGATCTAATAAGACGTTGACGTGTATCAACGTTCAAACCTTATTTAGAAAATCAGATTCTGCTAATATAGCATACAAAACAGTGCGATTTATACCACAAGGTATCATTAAAAACTAGCCCTTTTCCCCTTGAGCCTGCTAAATAATACGGAACAACGTCTGCTCGGTTTGCCTATTTTATTCTCATATAAAAATTAAACAATAGCTTAGGCTCGATTGTTATTTGCTGATTAATTCCTCTTTCTCCGCTATTTTATCCTTTTTTCCCTTTTCAGCAAATGCTCAACTAATCGTAATAGGGGTTAAAAAAATTCAATTATTGTATAAGCAACAAACGCCTTCCAATAATCTTTCTAGGCTATAATTCCGAAGTTTGTTATTTTTGATATTACAATAAGGACAACACACCATGTTCGCTCATTATCAACAGGCACGCTTTACTCAAAGCGCAACCACAAAAAACACGCTTCCCCCTGAACTTGGTTTTGAAGTTGCGTTTGCAGGTCGTTCTAATGCAGGAAAATCAAGCGCCCTTAACCGCTTGTGTCAGCAAAAAGCGCTGGCAAGGGTTAGCAAAACACCGGGGCGAACCCAGCTTATTAATTTTTTTAGCTTGCCTGAAGGTCGCTATTTAGTCGATCTTCCCGGTTATGGTTATGCAAAAGTACCCGAAAAAGTAAAGAAAGTATGGCAAGCATTTATTGAATCTTACCTAAGTACCCGTTTTACACTGCGGGGCTTAATTCTAATTATGGATATTCGCCACCCGATGAGAGAGTATGATAAAACGATGCTTTCTTGGGCGCAATCACGTCAATTAGCTGTCCATATTTTATTAAATAAATCAGATAAATTAAAGCGAGGCAAAGCAATGTCAACGTTGCTAACAATAAAAAAGGAACTAAAACCATTTAAAAATGAGGTGAGTATTCAGATATTTTCAGCATTTAAAGGGGATGGCGTAAAGGAATTAAGTGATAAAATTGACAGTTGGGTCTATCCAGAAGAGGAAGAATAGAGTAGGCTATAAATTAAGCTAAAATAAACACATTTAAAAAGACTCTGGGCGATAGGGGGCTATCACCCAGAGTCAAAGAACAGGTCTGGATTGGGGACACCAAACCTGTAACCGCAAAAGACAAATAAAACGCCGGGCTTAAGCGTTATTAACTTACTCGTCTCTAGCTTGCGGAAACTTAAACCGCGTAGATAACCAGAATCATCTTCTGGGTGGAGTATCTATCACGATAAAATTATTTAAAAGTTTAAAAGTTTAAAAGGAATGAGACAAACAAAAAAGTGTATCAATGGCACTCCCCTTGCAACTTCTCGTAATCTTAGTACACCTTGTTCAAAAATGCGCGACCTAGAGCAAAATTTCTCCAATTTTTCTTAATTATTTCCACTATTATCGCGCACCTAATGGTTTTTGATGACGATAGTTCTGTTTTTGGTATTGGTTTGGTGAAATTTTACCCACAACGACCATACGGCGTAGGTGTTTTCCATTTCGTATGTAGCCCAAATTTACCTTAGAACCCACTTGTAAATTACCAATACGATTTTTCAAGTTGGCACTACTTTTAATTTTCATCCCATTGACATGGGTTACTACATCACCTGCTTCAATACCTGCTTTATCAGCTGGCGAACCCACAACAACCGCAGAGATTAAAGCACCTTGACTGTTTTTCAAACCGAAGGCTTTAACTAGGATAGGTCGTAAATCTTGAATTTCAACCCCAAGCTGTCCCCTCACGACTTGACCATAAGAAATAAGTTGTCCTTTAATATTTTTTATCATATTTGAAGGAATCGCAAAACCAATACCGACACTACCACCGCTTTTGCCACCAAGAATCGCAGTATTAACACCAATTAACTCACCTCGAAGATTCACCAGTGCCCCACCTGAATTACCCGGGTTGATGGGGGCATCCGTTTGAATAAAGTCTTCATAGTCCTCAATACCTAAGCCTGTACGTCCCATTGCACTGACAATGCCTGAGGTTGCGGTTTGTCCTAAGCCATACGGGTTACCAATCGCCACCACAAAATCACCAACACGTAATTTATCACTGTTGGCAAAACGGATGGCTGTTAAGCGTTTTGCAGGAATTTGGATCACAGCAACATCAGCTTTCGGATCTTTTCCGATCACTCGTGCTTCGAACTCACGACCATCATTCAATCTCACCATTATTTTTCCAGAGCCTTCAATAACGTGAGCATTCGTTACCACATAGCCTTTTTTAGCATCAACAATGATACCTGAGCCTGTTCCCCCTTTTTTACGTTGTTGCTTATTTCCGAAGTAATATTGGTATTCTCGCGAAGCACCATCGCTTCGAGCACCCCGTCCTTGGGTTGCAATATTAACAACCGAACCCGTTACACGTTCCAGCATATCAGCCAATGAAGGCAGTGCTTTCCCATTAACAACGGTTGGTAAACTGGCAACAGCAATTCCCCATAACGCTAAAAAAAAATAGGTAATCGAAATATAGAATGGCATAACCCGATGATGGCTCATATTTATTATCCTTAAAAATATCTGAAGTTTTTTGATGTTAGCGCAAGTACGTTTAGGATTGACGAGACACTGTTCGTATTTGATCATTAACGGCAACTTTTAAACATTTTTTACGCTCATTATCGCCTCAAATAAACAAAACGAGCCTTCAAAGAAAAAAATTCCCAATACAAAATATAAGGAACAAGCATTTAATAAGCGCTCAAAACTATTGTTTGAGATATGATTAAACCCTTATTCCTAAGTGTTTTCAAAACTTTGTTTTAACAATGCTTTTCCAATGAAAGTGGTTAGCCCAAAAAGATCACACCCCCATAGTAGTACAAGGATAGACAATCAAAGCTTAAGATAATTCTATTTTCTTGGATTCCATTTAAAATGGTCTTCCATTTTTTGATAAAAAACCTTATCTTTATCCGTTTTTATCGGTGGTGTTGCTATATTTAAAACGACATATTGATCACCATTAACTTTATCGGGCAATCCTTTACCTTTGAGTCGCATTTTTTGCCCTGTATAAGCACCTGCGGGAACTTTAAGTCTAATTTTGGCAGACAGGGTTCTGACCGTTGCCGTTACCCCTAAAACAGCTTCCCATGGGCTTATCGCTAAGTTTAAATAAATATCTTTATGCTTTACGGTATAGAAGGGATGAGGGTTTAATTTAATTTTTAAATATAAGTCACCCCCATTGGATGCTTTACCCCGTAACCGAATTTTTTTACCTTCTTCAATTCCCTTGGGGATTTTTACTTCAACACTACTGCCGTTGGGTAAACGAATGGTTTTTTTCGCACCGTTATAGACATCCTCTAAATCAAGGTTAAGGGTTGCTGATTGAGACGCTGGGGTTGTTGTCTGCTGTCCTGCTTGTCCATGCCCCCCTTGTGCTCCCCCTGTAAACATGGAGCCAAACATATCATTAAATACCGAACCTCCCCCTTGAAATCCACCACCAAAATTTGAGGAGTCGGTATAAGATGAGGATTGGTATTGCTGACGTTGCTTCTGTTCACGACCTAATTGATCGTATTCTGCCCGTTTTTTCTCATCCCCCAAAATATCATAGGCTTCACTAACCGCTTTAAATTGATCTTCAGCATCTTTTTCCTTGCTCACATCGGGATGGTACTTTCGTGCTAGGCGACGATACTCTTTTTTAATTTCTGCTTTTGTTGAGGTTTTTTTAACCCCTAAGATTTTATAATAATCTTTGTGTTCCATTGGTTTTTCCTAGAGAATAATAAATAATACTCCCAATATCTAAAACAATTGACTGTACGCCAATGCAAGATACTGGAAATCTCTATTAGATATAGGCTATTTACAAAAAAAATAGAGCAACCTTGCTTATTTTAAGCAAATGAGTGTTGCCACGCTCTATTTTTATCAGCCGATTTAGAAGATGCCGACCGCTTTCGCCGTCGTCGCAATTTGGAAAATAATGGCCATAATATCCTTATTAAATTGCATGATCTTTTCATCTACTTTAGGAAAAACCATGATTTCATCACCCGCAGAAATTAGGATATTTTCCCCCATGACCACTTGTCCATTAGGCTTAATAACAATAATATTGTCTCTCTCTGCTCGTTCTGTAAAACCCCCTGCACGTTGTACATAATCATAAGCATTTGCATTGCTAGCAAAAACAATTGATTGAGGCATATGCACTTCACCACTAATGGTAATCACATCACTTTTCTTGGGAATCACGATAATATCGTTTTCTTCTAAACGGATATTAGAGACATAGCCATTATCACTAACAACGACGCGCCCATCAACTTTAGCCTGTTTAGCATGTTTAACAAACTGCAAGATCAGCTCTGCTTCTTTACCTCGAATTAAGGCTTCACCATCAGAGGATGCGGGTGTCGTTAAGACTGCTCTTTCTAGCCTTAAAATTGATTTATCTAAATTCTCTTTTTGCTTTACTGCAACACTTTTACGTTTTAAGTAAATATTTTTAATATCAGCTTCACGCGGGTCAACCGCAATATAATCTAATAACTCCTTTAAACGCGTCCCTTTTTTTATTGAATAGTATGAATTTCCAAGATGACTCCCTTCAATTCTTACCGCCATTGTTCGTAAAGGAGAATCGACAACAAAACGCAAAGTATCACCGTCTAAAATTCGCATTCGCTTAAAAGTATTCATCGTGACATAACGAGACCAAGGTTTTCCTGAACGTGTGCCTGACACCAAGACATTACTGGCTTTTTTATACGGTCTAGCATACTTAAACACTTCGATACCGCTTGTGCTTCGGGAGGTGAATTCAAAACGAAATTTACCTCTCACTTGACCTTCAACACTCACGGTACTGCCCTGAGCACCAACAACAATGGTATCACCATCTTTAAAGCGCCAATACGGTAATCGCCCCCATAACAGAAAGGCGTAGAGATCTGCCGTTTTCATGGTTCGTTTGCCCCTTATAATACGAATATTGCGATAGCTTCCTCGCAGGGCATTAATCCCTCCTGCTTGTTGAAGAAAGCCAAGCACACTATCGGATTGCAAACCTGCATATTGTCCTGGTCTAGCCACTCCTCCTGTTACAAAAACACTCACGGGGGTAGCTGTCAAAATATTAACATAAACATCAACCCCCATTTTATAGCGTTCTCTTAGTTTTTGTTTGATAACCCCTTGTAGTTCTGTTGCTTTAATTCCTTTAACCGAGACTGCTCCAATTTGAGGAATAAAAATATTACCACTAGCATCGACGACCACTATCTCATCCAACTGTGCATTTTCGGTAAGACCCCAAATATGCAACGCCACCTTATCACCAACGGCGAGGCGATAATTATCATCTAAACCACTACTTCTGCGGCTGGCTTTATTTCCTTCAAAAATACTCTCACCAAAGGGTGCATAAATATTGTTAGCTTTATTACTATCTTTAGCAGAGCTTATGCTCATTACGATAAAAAACGAGAGCAGAAAAATGAACCATTGAAGTGGTGTTGTCATATGATTTACACTCATTGAGCAGTTGATATATTAGGTATAAAAAGGAGGTTGAATGCTGTTGAGGTAGCCCATTAATCACACTTAACAGAGAGTGGTTTATCACTCGGATTCTTACCATTTTTTACAATTATACCCAACCAATATGGTCTTTTACGGTAGCCAACAATAAAGAAACAATTCCCCATAACATAAAGCTAGTGAAGAACACCGAAAGTATTGATGATATTTTCTCAGGTTTTAGGGATTCGCTCGGCAATTGTGGGTGTACAATAATATCAAGAAATTGCTGTTTACGTTTAACGTCTAATCTTGCCACCCGTAATGAGCTTAATGCGGCCAAGTAAATTTTCTCGGCAAATAATAATTCAGACTGAAAAGTGTTTGTTTTTTGAATAACCTGAGTAACCGTTTTGCCTTTTTGCTTTGAATCAGACTGTTGTTGTGCAATTTGTTTTTTTAGTAATGCCACTTGATTGTTAGCCGCTCGAATTTCCATCGAACGCGGTTGTAAAAAAGCACTTAAACGCGTTAATTCGGCTTCTGCATTAATTAACTTACTTTTTAACCTTGTCACAATACCTTGTTCTGCTAGCACCTGTTGTTCGGGAACAATAATTTGTTCCTGATCACCAAATTGTCTAATCTTCGCTCTAATGTCTTCTAATTCTTGTTTAGCAACCGCCGTTTCTTCTTTAGCAAGAATCAACGCCTCGGAACGTGATGCATTGGTTAAATTATTAATAAATTGAGCTGCTTTTTTTAGCACGATATTGGCTATTTTTACCGCATTTTCAGGCTGAAATGCAGTGATTTCTAAGGTTGTAATCCCTGAATTGCTATCATAGTTAATATCCACAATTTGCTCTTTCCAATAGCTCAACAATAACTCATTACTCACTTGAGTATTAAGATCTAATACCACACTCATCCAATGCGGTCGTAAACTAGCCCACCAATCAATATCAGTCTGGGTATACAGACTTTTCAAATCAATCTCTTCCTTTGCTTGGCTTAGAAATTCATTCGATAAAATATAATCTTGAGCAATTAAAGAATCTCCCGCAGACGCTTGCCCTGGCATCCCTGTCAACATCCCTAAAATATCATTAGCACTTTTATCACTCCCCCGAAGAATATAGTGAGCCTCCGTAACGTATTGGGGAGAAGCATATTGATAATAATAGATCGCACTCACTACCACAGGGTTAACAACTAACAACAAGTAGAGAAAAGGAATCTTTCGTAAAATGGACATAAAGTATGATGACCTAATATTAAAGAGGTAACGATATCGTCGTTAGGTAGCAGTCTATCTGAATCCTAAAAGGAATAGGATTAAATATTAGAAGCCTATCCTGCTTTATACCTTACTCAAGCACTATTTTTCATAGACCGCAATCGCTTTTTCAACATCATCATAAATATGTACTTGACCATCAGATAATAACAAGACTACATCAGAGTAATCCCGAATGGTCGTCATATTATGTGACACCATAATAATTGAGGAGGTTTTGGATTTTTCGACAAAAGCTTCTTGGCATTTTTTTTGAAACAAACGGTCTCCAACCCCCATAATTTCATCCACTAAATAGACATCAAATTGAATTGACATACTTAACGCAAAGGCGAGCCTTGCCTTCATGCCTGTTGAATAGGTTAATACCGGTTCATAAAGTGCATCCCCTAACTCTGAAAAATCAGCAACTTCTTCAAGCACTTTCGGAATATTAGCGGCATAGATACGACAGATAAAGCGCAAGTTTTCAGCACCCGACAAACTGCTGTTAAACCCCGCAGTAAAGCCTAAAGGCCAAGAAAAACTACCCTCACGCAAAATACTTCCCTTATCAGCGGCTTCCGAACCTGCAATTAGCCTTAAGGCGGTTGATTTTCCAGCACCATTAACCCCTAAAATGCCAATATTAAGCCCTTTTTCAAAACGAAAGGACACCTTATCTAACAGGACTTTTTTTCCTGAACCTAACGCATACGCTTTGGATACGTTTTGAAATTCAATCATCGCTGATTATTGCTCTTGTCGGATTTTATGACGCACTAAACGTTGCAGTAACAAGCCCAAAAATAACACAACCAAAGTAACATTCAATAAATATTGTTTATCTAAAAAAGTACTATCATAACCTACATAAAAAGCACTACGGAACCACTCAATCAAGTGGGCTAATGGATTATAATAAAAGGCGGCTTGAATATCGGTAGACATATACCCCACAACAAAGAAAATACCCGACATAAAGTATAAAGGGCGTTGAATTAAGCCAAAGGTTTGTACATAACTGGGGAATTTAAACGCCAAAACCGAGTTAATTAAACCGACACCAACCCCTAAACCACTGCCAATTAAAATAACAAAAATCAGATCCAGTAGCTGATCAATTTGCAAATCCCATAATTGGTTGGCATAGAGAATAAACAATACAAAAGTGAATACCGTCACTTGCGTTAATACTTCTAAAATAGTTCGAGCGGCCATGACATCGAAAGGCATGACATGTGGGTAACTTAATAGCACACGATTAGCAGAAACCGCATTCATAAGTTGTGTCGCAAGATTAGAAAATAAGGAGAAGGGGAACAAGCCTGTCAAAATAAGCAACCCAACACTTCCACCCAAAGGAGAAGAGCGTCCCATCGCAGAAAAAATAGCAACGAAAATAAGCATATGTGCCATAGGCTCGAATAAAGCCCAAAGATGACCTAAGCGTGTTTTTCCATAACGGGTTCTTGTTTCACGTAGAATTAATGCAAAAATAACGCGTTTTTGAACACTGAATGCTTGCCAAAACTGCTTCATCGTAATCTGCTATTTGCCAAAATAACGGGGGCGCGTTTCCAGCGCCCTGAAACGGCACAGACAATTTCTCGCCCTGAACGATCTAAAATACGACAGACATAACCACTAGCAGAATAATACTGACGTGAGCTTAAACGGGATGTTTTACCATAAACGGCAACGGGAGACTTCAAGCGCAAACTTTTCACCCGAGCAGGCGACAAGGGTTTACGCACTGGCTCTTTAATATCATAGCGAAAGGTTTTGCTGGGTCTGATCACTTTATCCTTTTGCCAGAACTTCAATACCTGTTTTTGGGTTAAAACGCCACAACCTTGCAAGGCAAACGTTAGACCAAGCAACAGAAGCAGTATAATGTTATTTGACCTCGTCACTTAATTTATCTCACTTGTATTCATAGCAATAAAACTCAATAAAAAAATATAAAGAAGAAAAATTTAATATCCCGCCATTTTTGCTTATCTTCTTCCGCCAAAAGAAACGACTAGAGGCTATTAAGATGACGTTCAATTGATATTCTGCAACTAAAAATCAGTCAGTACTTGAGCTAATGACTTGCACAATAGAAGGTCGATTAAGCCGTGGAGCAATCACTTCTTTTTCATTCAAAGGCGCAACGCTGTGAAGCATCTTCATTTGTGCTGGCCAACAAATACCTGTTGGTGAATCCACCACCCCTTTTTGATAGAAACTGCCATAACCCTGATTATAATTTAACAAAAAGAGGCGGTATTTTTTATATAATACCTTATTAACCTCGCCTTGATGCCTCCAAAATTTATCCAGTGAATGTTGATTGGTCAAACCTGCCACATCATATACGGCTGTGCCTTTAACTAACACAGGAATACTATGATAAAGTGAGGATAAACCAACGGTACTGTTAATCACCACCGTACCGAGTGCATTTTGTAACAAAGCGGGCAAATATTGGTCGTGAAGGTAGATAATACGTCCTTGCAAGGAGTAATCTTTTGCTAACTGTTGCAACATTTTCTTATAATTTGTATAAGGACGATCCATCGGATGATGTTTAAAGACGAGCAGTGTATTGCTTGGTGCATTCTGAGCAAAAGAACAAACAACTTCTTTTATAAAGTCATTGACACTCTCATAAGGAGAATGCTTGATTTGGAAGTCATTGTGAACTTGTAATGGCACAAAAAAATAACGTTTTTTAAAGTGAGCTACTAAAGATTGATGATCTTTTCTTTCATCAAAATAATAATAGGGTTTTCTAACTATCCATCCCCATAACCACTGTCGCCCTTGTTTAAAAGGCTTAAGACAACGATGATGATTATATTTTCGAAAAAACACCCGTCCAATAGACTTAGCTAAACCGTAAATAACAGAAAACAGCATTGATTTAAAAAACTGTCCTTTAATCGCTTTTTGCTTTGTTTCCTCAACAAACTGCTTTTTTTGATAAGATCTTGCTGTTTTTGGCATTTCGGAATTGCCATTGACCCCATTTTTTTCCAATGTAATAAAACTAGGACGTAAATAACCTTCTTCAAACACATAAACATCAATATTAAGGGGGTTAAGTACTTCATCTATGGCAATACGATGATAAGGTCTTTGATCTCCAAATAAGAAAACTTGATCAATCGTCTCATCATAAATTAACTGTTTTAAATAGTCTGTCCAATCCCGATAACCCCCCTTATAACGCCTGCCGTTTGGAAAAAAAATCCAATCACCTGCATTAAAGTTCACCTTTACCACTTTTTTATTATTTTGCGCTAATTCTTTAGCAAAACGCTTAAAAAACGGCCCCATTGGTCCTTGTAACAAGAGTATGTTTTTATCTGTCATTCGTATTATCCAAACCACAGGTACCATCAGTTTTATTGACAAAATACCTTGCAAATTGCAAAGCCCGTGCAGAATATGCCCAAATAAAATGCAGTATTAATAACAAAAATTAATTACTTTTATTATCACTGTGTTCATTTTGCGGACTACTTTAAAACGTTATCAGTCTTGATATAAAGCACAAAACAATAAAGAAAAAACGTCTGTTGATAGAAAAACTAAGCTCAAGACTCCTTTCTTTTTAATAGCATGCTCTAATACTCATTCTTTCCTTAAACCCGATCTATCCTAACCTTGCCTTTACTAGTGGTATACCTATCAATAAAATCAACACCCCTATAAAATAGCATTATGACAAAAGTATAACAAACATTATAAGTCATCCATCGCTACTATTTTGCGAACCAAACTCAACAATCTTTATGTGACCAGAAAAACAACACGATTAAACAATAAACTACGCATTAAATTCCATTGATATTTGACGACTAAAAGCCGAAGCAGTTAATCCAAACTAAAGTGTTTGATCCAAACCGTATTTCTTAATACGGTAACGTAATTGACGAAAGGTCATTCCCAATAATTTCGCGGCAGCCGTACGATTCCAACGGGTTCGATCGAGCGCTTGTAAAATGAGGGTTTTCTCGTTTGATTGTAAATTATGTGCAGATGTTAATGCAGAAGGCATCGCATTTTCCCAATCAGGAAGCGATAATTTAGCTTGCATTACTTCCGCTGTTTTAACAATAGGGCTTGCCTCTGGTAGTTGTAAATCTTTGGTTTGAATCATATTGTTATCACACAAGGTGCTGGCACGCTCAAGAATATTTTCTAATTCCCGTACATTACCTGGAAAACGATATTGTGCTAACACCTGTTTTGTTTCATCGGCTAAAACAAGGTTAGGTAACTGCCAACGAGATGAAATAACCTTTAAAAAATAATCAGCTAAAAGCAAAACATCCGTATCACGGTCTCTTAACGGGGGGACATCCAATTTAATCACATTAAGACGGTAATATAAATCTTGGCGAAATCGACCATTTTCAACTTCAGCTTCTAAATCTTTATGCGTTGCACTCAAAAAACGCACATCAACAGCAACTTCCTCTAAAGCACCCACAGGCTTTACTGCTTTTTCTTGAATCGCCCGCAACAACTTCACTTGCATACCTAAAGGTAAGTCAGCCACTTCATCTAAAAATAAAGTACCATGATGTGCGGCCTGAAATAAACCTATTTTATCTTCAATAGCCCCTGTAAAGCTGCCTTTTTTATGACCAAAAAACTCACTTTCCATCAAGTTTTCGGGAATTGCACCACAGTTTACAGGAACAAAGGGGGCAGATGCACGCGGACTTTGATTATGAATTTGATGAGCCACCAGCTCTTTACCACTGCCTGACTCACCGTGAACAAACACAGGTGCTTGACTTCGCGCTAGTTTAGCAATAATTGCCTTTAAATTAGCAATACTGACAGATTCACCTAAAATAGGGTTTTTATCCTCTATTTTTTTTGACTTATCCTGAGTGATATCCGTTCTTTTACTTAACTTCAATGCTGTTTGGACTAGATCGCGCAGTTTTGTAAGATCAACGGGCTTTGATACAAAATCATAAGCACCCGCTTTCAATGCTTCCACTGCCGCTTCCATACTACCAAAAGCAGTAATCACAGCAACAGGGACATGCGGGCATTCTCTTTGAATATAACGCACAATATCAAACCCCGAACCATCGGGTAATTTCATATCAGTAAGGCATAAATCAGGTTTAAACTCTTGAATATTCAACAGGGCATCTTGTACTGTACCTGCCGTAATGGTATCTAGCCCCATACGCAATAGGGTAATTTCAAGTAGCTCCCGAATATCAGGTTCATCATCAATAATCAGCACACGTTGTTGAGGCATAGTCTATTTCTTCTTATTGTTTTAGCCGAATCATTGAAGCTAAAAGCGCATCAAATCAGACTGATCAGTATAAATTCAAGAGTTTAGATTAGTTATTCTTATTTAAAAGTATTGGAAAAAATAATTCTAAAACAGCTACCACCTGTAGGTAGCTTAATATAGTCCAAACTTGCATTATTTGTTAAACAAAGTTCTCGTGCCATAAAAAGACCCAGACCTGTTCCATCGGTGCTACCTGTCGTAAAAAA
>JAGLBW010000141.1 GCA_023146545.1 Cocleimonas sp. | reverse complement strand
GAGACGATCCTCACAGGCATATTTCACCGCATTACGGCAAAGATTCCACAACACTTGATGAAAATGAGTCGCATCAAATTCAATTTCAGAGCCAACAGGATCGACAAAAAGACTCACTTGGTGTTGCTCCAAACTGGATTGCATTGCAAAATCATGAATAAACTCACTCAACCATGATTGCAAGTGAATCGCTTCTTTATTCGGGTTCTGCTTACGCGATAAATTCAGCACACTTTCAATCGTTACATTCATTCGTTTTGAGTTAGATTGAATAATTTGCACCATTCGTGTATCGGTTTTATCTAGCTCAGGAGACTCTGATAATAGCTGTGCTGCATGACTAATCGCCCCCAAAGGATTGCGAATCTCATGTGCAATATTAGCGGTTAATTGACCCAAAGAAGCCATTTTCACCCCTTGTTGCTTCTCCCGCTGCTCCGTTATATCCTCCAAGTAGATCAACGCCGCGCCTTTATCCTGTGAACCCAACTGCGATAAACGAAAATTCAGCTCCGTCGTTTGCCAATGCTTAATATCATAAGACACCACTTTAGGGCAGGTATGCTTAAACCAATGTTGTAAATGAATATTAAGCTCAGGTGCTAAAGACCTTAATGGCTGACTGCGCCAATTATCAGGCTGTCCCAACATCTCCCATGACTTCGGATTCATATGACGAATTACCCCAGAACGTTCAACCACCAAAATACCCATTTGTAACTGATCTAAAATAGACTGATTCAGTTGCGACAAGCTGGCAATATCTAACCCCCGTTTTTTTGCCAAGGCGGCTGTATTTGATGCTTTTTTAAGCCAGTCACCCACCAACCAAGACACCATTAACACAAAAAAAGTTAATAACCCCGTGTGCGTTAACTCTGACGTATCAACAGGCAATTGGCTTTGTAAATACACTTGTACTGACAATAACGCAATAACACTAATGGCAGATAAGAATAAAGAATCATGACCTGGACGCAATACATTAGCTAAAATAATCGGCAGTGCAAATAATAAATCCAGCCCAGAATGTAATCCCCCATTGGAATAAACCAACATCAGCAATAAAACAATGTCTAAACTGGTATGCAAATAAACTTGATCAACAAAACTAGGCCAACGAAAATGAGCTAAAAATACACCAAACAAGGCAACACCCAGATAAATCAATGAAATAGCATCAAATAATTTAGGCTGAAATGCACCCAACTCAACCAGCGAATACCCTTTTAGACTGATAAAAACAAGTATTCCTGCCAAAATTAAACGATAAATATTATAGAGTTGTAATGGACTCCATGTATTTTCATCGGTTAAAAAAGCAGAAACGGGTAAACCGCTGGATGTCGTTGCAACATCTACTCTTGGTGTTGACTGGCGTGTTTTAGACTGCAAAAAACTTTATCCCCTTGTTTAATCGCTTCTTTTTCAGGAACGTACAAACCACACACCCTGCATTTTACCGTTTGATGTTTTTGTAACTTATTTTTATCTAATTGACGTGATGATAGTCGACGTTTCCTCTTAGCCCTGAGCAACTTTACAACATAGAAGCTGACTGCAAGCAGAACGAACAACATGATGAACCGAAACAGCATTATTTTTTACCTCTGAATTAAAATGAAAAGATTTCAAAAAATACGAATGACCAAAAAGAAACCATACGCTCTACCCCATTATTTTTATTATTTAAATCTATTTTGACTCGTTCTTTCCCTTTCTATCGGTATTAGAAAAGGAAAGAACCCGATGACTAATCGCATCCTTTAATCCCAATGATCAAATCCATCACATTGGTTCCTGTCGCTCCTGTCACAATAAGATCCTCAGTTGCGGCTAAAAAAGCATGTGCATCACAACGTTGAAGATGAAGCTTTGCCGACAAACCAGATTCTCTACCCCGTTGAAGGGTTTTCCCATCAACTAAAGCACCCGCCACATCAGCGCTTGTTCCGTCGCTACCATCCGTTCCAAGGCTCAGTAACGCATAATTAGTCCCCTGCAATGCTATCGCCGCCGCTAATGCAAAGTGCTGATTTCGACCACCTAGTGGTGGGTCATCAGGAAGGTTAACCGTTGTTTCACCACCCCAAATAATAATATCAGTTGTTGATTGTTTCAGTTGTTCAGCGCATTGTATCGCAGACGCTTCAGCATCCCCGCGTATAAATTTAGACTCAAGTGTAACACCATAACCTCTTTCCATTGCCAATCTAGCCACGGCTTGTTTCGCTTTTTCCAAGGTCGCGACAATATACCAATCAAAGTGAGGAACTGAAGGTGAATTAACCGCTTTAAAACGATGCTTCCAATGCCAAGGAAACGTTGTCGGCAAGGGTTTATTCGAAGGAAACAACAAACCAGAACCAATAATACAGGGATCATTATCAGCAACATCAGAAACCATTAAACAAGTAACCTGTTGGTCTTCCAAATAATGCCATAATCCCCCCGCTTTAATTTTTGAAAGCTGGCAACGTACCGCATTAATGCGTTCAATCGGATAAGCATTCGCCAGTAAATACTGAGTGACTTCTTGAAGCTCTATTAAGCGCCAACCGTCGTGTAAAACCTCCACCAAGCTGGAAGCACCACCCGAAATTAAGATTAAACACGCGCTTTGCTTAGGCAGTTGTTGAAGGTATTTAATCAGTTGATTCCCTGCCGTTAAACTCGCGGTTTGCGGCAACGGATGATCGGCTTCAAGACAGATAAAGCGTGGATCATCGCTTAATTTCGAGCTAAAATGCCCGTGCTTAGAAATCACCAACCCTGTTACCAGCGCATCCCCCAGATAATGAACAGCCCCCAACGCCATCGCCTCTGCCGCTTTGCCGATTGCAATTAAGTGACCTTGCTTCTGATAGTGGCGTTGATCTAATTGACGATAAACCGCCTGATGACCATTGACCGCTTCTAGTGCAGCGGGATAAAGGCCTAAAAGAATATTACGCAAACACACCACCGCACCACCAATAAAAAACTAAAAAAATAAGCTTAAGCCACAAGCTCAACCCATCAAAAATGGAAATTTTAATAACGCTTAACTTACGGGTATAATGAACAAAAAAAGGAGAACTTCATGCAAATATCATTAGTTTTAACCATTTTAGGGAATGACAACCAAGGCTTAGTCAAAGGGCTATCGATGCTACTCCGTGAGTATCATGCCAGTTGGGAAGAAAGTCGCCTGATTCATTTATCAGGTAAATTTGCAGGTTTATTGAAAATATCGCTTCCCGAAGAACAACTCATACCCTTAAAACAAGCACTGAACGCATTAGAAAACCAAGGGTTGAAGGTTATTATTGAGCAAGTAAAAACGGCTGTAGACACCGCTCATCATTTATTAACCTTAGAAGTCTTAGGACAAGATCGCCCCAGTATTATTCATGATATTACCCAGCAATTAACGAACTTACAGATTAATATCGAAAAGTTAGAAAGTGAGTTAAGAACCGCTCCAATGTCAAATGAGCAACTCTTTTATGCACAGCTCACACTGGGCTTGCCTAAAAATGTATCCAGAAAAGAGGTGCGCGATCAGCTAGAAGCAATGTCTGATCAACTCATGATTGATTTTAATTTTAATAAAAAGGACTGATCTAAGCACAACGCCAAGGAATAAACTGTCCCCGCCCTATTTTTCTAGCTCTCGACAAACTATCCCATGTGTATTGTTGCGCTATTGCCACAGCCTCAACTAAAGGCAACTGTTTTGCCAAACCCACCGCAACTGCCGTTGCCAAAGTACAACCTGAACCATGATAAACATCAGGCAAACGTGACCACGTTAAACGACTCACTATTTGCCCATCAAGGTACAAGGTATTAATCACATCATGAGTCGATTCATCATGAGTCCCTGTTAACAGCACAGCACGATAACCCGAATCTAAAAGGGAAAGCACTTCCGCTTCAGGGACATTAGGGGTCACAATCGTTACTTTCGGCAATAACAACCGTTGCAAAGTATCCCGAAACGTTGCTTTAGCTAACGGTGTTCCACCGCCTGCGGCTAAAATAGGATCAAGCACCACGGGTATATCAGGGTAATCATCCAATAACGAAGCCAAAGCCGCAACGATTTTACCGCTACCTAACAGACCCATTTTAAACGCGCCAACAGGCATATCATCAAGAATAAGCCGTGCCTGTTCAACGATAAAATCAGCATCCAACGGTTTTACTTGATAAACATTCTTCGTATCTTGCAAGGTAAGACAAGTGATCACTGAGACCGAATGAGCGCCCATAGCCATACACACTTCATTATCTGCCTGAACCCCTGCGCCTCCAGTGGGATCATGCCCAGAAAAAGACAATACAATCGGTAATCTCATCACGGTTTAATCGATCATTGACATTGACGGTATTGGAGCTGAAGAACCAACCCTTCTTTCTTTTTAGACCAACCCACTTGAATACGGCTTTGATCATTCTGTGTTCTGATACGGCTGTTCAGACGTACCATTATATCCTCACCACATCGAGCCTGTAATATTTTTGTATCATCAACAAGATAACCTTTTCTTTGATCCGATGAAAATACTTTTTTCTTTCCACTGGTAGGATCACCCGCAACAAAAAGAGAATAACGTAACTCAGTTTGTCCCTTACTGTGTCCACTAAACCTTGCACTGACCGAAGCCACCTGAAAACCACTGGGCACATGAACAGGGATCGCAATATTACACGACTTATTATCCGACTCGGTAAAGTAATTATCAAAATTAACACGTAAACGTGTACCGTTTGGGTCAATGGTATATTGAGTCGTCCCTGCCGAACAACCACTCCCTGCAATTGCCGCTGATTTAAAATACACCACCGCTTTATTCCCTGACGTTGTTAAACTTGTTTGAGCCATAATCCCTGCTGCTACTGCAACCGCCGCAACAATGCCTGCTTTTCCTGCTTGTTTCATAATAAAATCCTTATTTTAATATTATTAACTCATTACAACGGGCAACACATCTTCCCAGTAGTTCCTCAGCAACATTTAATCGGCTGTGTTATCAACTCAAAGGCGACGGGAAGACTCACGTCATCCCTCCTCTATTTTAGTAGAAATTTCGCTTATTACGTCACATTAATTATAAACAACACACCATAAAACTCTATTTAACACTGCAAGGCATAGAGCAGTTATTTAGTCAGGTGATTGATCCGTCAACCAATGGTTTGAGTCTTTTTTATTGAAAGAATTACGCCCGAATTCAACCATTATTTTAGACAAGACCTGCTTTCATAACAAAAAAAATTAGAGAAAATTGTACAAAAAAAAGGACATGAAATTCTATTCCTACCTCCTTATTCGTCTGACTTTAATCCCATTGAAAAAACATTTGCTAATATTAAGCTGTATCGTCAAAGTCAACCCCAGAAACAATAATGGACGAGATTATAAAATCATATCGAAATTATTTGGAATAACTATAAAGGCTATGAGCGTGTTACAGCGATGGCTAAGATCAGAGGCTTATCTACATCACTGATCGAGAAGATGATATGCTTGACCTTGTGAAAAAGCACAGCAATTGAGATACCTGCTGATCTTGTGTTTGATCCGTTGGAGTAGAAATCATTTTACCTACGGGGTAAAAAATAACGTTCGCATATTCTTGATCATTAAAAATAATAAATGAGACATCTTAATGATAAAAAAAATAGTCATTGATCCCCGTTATTACCAGCTTTTTGTACAAGTCAGTTTATTGGTTGGGGGCGTTTTTTTATTGCAACTCCCTGTGCATTGGGATCATTTGGTTTTCACTGTCTTAGCAGCTTTATTCACGCAATGGGCTTTTTGTCAGTATTATCAGCTTCCACTGAATATATTAAGCACCTTTAATACCAGTTTATCTATTCTGCTGTTATTACATGCCGAACACGGGGTTTGGTTAGCGATTGCGGCGGTGGTGGCAATTGCCAGTAAATTTTTATTACGTTTTGATCAACGTCATCTCTTTAATCCTTCCAATATTGGTATTGTGGTGAGCCTGCTGTTTTTTGATCAGGTTTGGGTTGCACCTGCACAATGGGGACACGGTTTATGGCTGTTTTTACTGCTTGCGGGGTTGTTATTAATTCCACTGGTTGGTTTAAAAGCAATGCTAAGTAGTCTGAGTTTTTTAATCAGCTATATTATCTTAACCTTTTTACGTGCGATTTGGTTAGGTGACCCGTTTACTATTCCTGTTCACGAGCTACAAAATGGGGCGTTATTACTGTTTAGTTTCTTTATGTTAAGCGACCCGATGACGACACCCTCTCACCCGATTGCACGGCTACTTTTTGGTGTATTAGTGGCCGTTGTGAGTGTCATATTGCTTTGGGTTTATTATCTTCCTAATGCGTTTCTCTACGCGTTAGCGTGTTGTGCCATCAGCGTCATTCCATTAAATCGTCTGTTTCAACACCCTCGGTTTTTATGGAAAAGTCCTCGAATTTTTAATTAAAGGAGTGCAATCTTATGTACCGAATCATCATCCAAAAAGGGGCGACCTTTTTTATTCCATTGTTCACGCTGCTGTTATTTAGCTTACCCACAAGCAGTTGGGCCTTTTGTGGGTTCTATGTTGCTAAAGCCGATACGGGGTTATTTAATAAATCATCCCAAGTGGCTATTGTGCGAGACAAAGACCGCAACATCATCACAATGGGCAGTGATTTTAAAGGCGATGCCAAAGAGTTTGCAATGGTTGTTCCTGTACCGAGTATTTTAGCTAAAACGGCAATCAAAGTGGTTAACCCTAAAATATTAGATCATTTGGATGCTTATACTGCACCTCGTCTGGTTGAGTATTTTGATAAAAATCCGTGCCGTGTACGATTATCGGAACGAATGGCTTCTATGCGTCCTATGGCAGCACCGATGATAAAACGCAAGGTTGTGCGTAGAGAACAATTAGGTGTAACCATTGAAGCGCAATATAAAGTGGAAGAATATGATATTTTAATTTTATCCGCGAAAGAAAGTACAGGCTTAATAACATGGTTAACTGAAAACGGTTATAAAATGCCAAAAGGTGCAAAAGCCGTTGTCGGAAGTTACCTTAAACAAGGCATGCGTTTCTTTGTCGCTAAGGTTAATCTAAAAAAATACAATAAAAAAGGGTATACCAAATTACGTCCATTACAAATTAATTATCGCCATGCCCGTTTTATGTTGCCGATTCGTTTAGGCACGTTAAATGCACAAGGTAAACAAGAGCTGTTTATTTATGCCATGACACGAAAAGGACGTGTGGAAACGACAAACTATCGCACCATTAAATTACCCTCCGATTTAGAAATTCCACCGTATATAAAAACTAAAAAACAATTTCCAAATTTTTACCGCAGCTTATTTAGAACATTAGCCAATAAAGAAAAGAAAGCAGTCGTTATTGAATACGCATGGGATATGAATTGGTGTGATCCGTGTGCGGCTAATCCTTTATCCGATAAAGAATTACGTGATATTGGGGTCTATTGGATAAAACCTGCTAACCCAAAAGAATATTGGAAGCGTAATGCCAAAGATGTATTTATCACACGTTTACACGTTAGCTACGACAGCAAAAGTTTTCCTTCTGATTTAGTCTTCCAAGTCACCTCCAACCGTGAAAATTATCAAGGGCGCTATGTGGTTCGTCATCCGTGGAAAGGTACGGCAAGCTGTAACGCGGCCAAAAAATATTATCAACAGATACTGCCCGATAGACAAGCGAAAGAAGCCGAAACTTTAGCGCGCATTACAGGCTGGGATATTAATAAGATTCGTCGTCAGATACCACAAATTAATCCGACACCTTAGCCTTTTGCCTTCGTCAGCAGGTTCCTTTGATCTGCTGATTTTTGTCGTTGGGTTCACAAGGGGGTTATAAATATTCATACATC
>JAGLBW010000140.1 GCA_023146545.1 Cocleimonas sp. | reverse complement strand
GAAGGTTTAGAGAACCTAAGAGCATAAAGCGTAATATCGCGGTTGTCAATTACAGAAAATAAGCAAACGGGTAAAATCTATGAGAAGTGTCAATAATTAGGGTGCTTATAAATTTTAGAAGCTCATCTTTGTAGGGTGGATATGATTAGTGGTGTCCTAATTATGCGTTCTAATTATATGCTATTTTTTTAGTGCTTCCTGCTACCAGTTGTCTGCATCTACTATTCCAGTTTGCTGAATCAACATAGAATGAAACAATAAGTATAAATATTAAAAATAATAATTCTAAAAAAATTCAGTCTATCTGATTGATAAAAAAATATATTATTCTCCTAACAATAAAAACAAACGATACCTCCTTCCATGTCTGAAACCGCTAATCTTACATTGCCTGGGATTTTACAACGACTTATTGATAGTGATAAGTTGACTTCTGTTATTGCTGTTAACGCTTTAAAAGAGTCAACGGCACGCCGCAAGCCTTTAGTTACTCATTTGCTACAAAAGCAATTGGTGACACCTTATGATATGGCGCTTATTTGTGGCACAGAATATGGCTTAAGTGTTGTTGATCTTAATGCGATTGATATTTCAACAGAAGTCCACGAGTTAGTTTCGGTTGATACCTTAAAAAGACTGAATATGATTCCACTGTTTAATATTGCGAATGCTTTATTTGTCGGTGTGGCTGATCCCCATTATCTGGAAAATATTGGGGATTTAAAATTCGCAACAGAAATGGTACCTGAACCTGTTCTTGTCGAATACGATAAATTTCAGAATATTCTATTCGGTGGTGTCGGTGGTACAGATGCTGTCAGCTCAGGTATGAGTATCTCATCCGATACTGAAGCACAAGATTTAGTAATTGAGACCAGTAGTTTAGAAAATGAAGAGGAAGAAGATGATAGCGGGGTTGATGTTACCTCTTTTGTGGATGAGCTATTAACCCATGCAATCTCTAAAGGGGTCTCCGATATTCATGTTGAACCTTACGAGAAAATTTTACGGGTGCGTTACCGTATTGATGGCATTTTACAGGTGGTGAGTATGCCGCCTAAATCCATTGCCCGTAAACTTACCTCTCGTATCAAAGTTATGTCGCGCTTAAACTCATCCGAACGACGTATTCCACAGGATGGACGGATTCACTTTCGACTCACAGAAGAAAAATACATCGATTTTCGTGTGAATACGTTGCCGACGTTGTACGGCGAAAAGATCGTTATGCGTATTCTTGACTCGGATACCGCCGCGTTGGGTGTTGATAACTTAGGCTTTGATGGCAGACAAAAAACTGATTTATTAGCCGCGATTGCGAAACCTGATGGCATGGTACTGGTTACAGGCCCGACAGGCAGTGGTAAAACGGTATCGCTTTATGCTTGCTTGAATATCTTAAACACTTCTGAGAAAAATATTTCAACAGCAGAAGATCCTGCGGAAATTCAAGTCCCTGGCATTAATCAGGTCAACGTGAATGATAAAGTTGGCTTAACCTTTGCTGCGACGTTACGTGCTTTTTTACGTCAAGATCCCGATATTATTATGGTGGGAGAAATACGTGATTTAGAAACCGCCGAGATTTCCGTCAAAGCAGCGCAAACAGGTCACTTAGTCCTTTCAACCCTGCATACTAATAGCGCCCCCGAAACCTTAACTCGCTTAATTAATATGGGCGTTCCTCCGTTTAATATTGCCTCTTCCGTTCATTTAATTGTCGCACAACGCTTAGCACGTCGCTTGTGTAAACATTGCAAACAAGAGGGTGATATTCCAGACGACACCTTAATTCAGTTAGGGTTTGACCCTGATAAGATAGACTCTGTCGTTGTGTACGAGCCAATCGGTTGCTCTGAATGTTCTCACGGTTATAAAGGACGCGTCGGTATTTATCAGGTGATGCCGATTTCTGCTGTGATGTCGAAAATGGTTATGGAAGGCGGAAATGCTTTGGAGTTAGCTGAGCAAGCACAAATAGAAAAAATAAACGATTTACGCCAATCTGGCATTGAAAAAGTGCGTCAAGGGGTGACTTCCCTTGCAGAATTAGAACGTGTTACCAAGGATTAACCATGGCAAGTACAACCTTTAATCGAAAAGCAGCAAAAGAAGAGCTTCCTTATTTTGAATGGGAAGGCATCAATAAAAATGGTGTGAAAATTAGAGGCGAATTGCAAGCCCCTAACGCCAATTTAGTGCGTGCAGGTTTACGCCGTCAAGGTATTAAACCCCGCTGGGTACGTGCGAAACGAAAACCATTATTTGGTAGCGGGAAAATAACTGCAGGTGATATTGCACATTTTGCGCGTCAAGTGACCACGATGATGCGTTCAGGTGTGCCTTTGGTTCAATCCTTAGAGCTGATTGCAACGGGTGGCGAAAACCCTGCCTTAACCGAAATGGTTATTCAAATTAAAAAGGACATTGAAGGCGGTGCTGATTTTGCCAAAGCATTAAGCAATCAACCAAAACATTTTGATGATTTATTCGTCAACCTCGTCGCCGCAGGTGAACAAGCAGGCACGATGGAAGACATGCTGGATAAGGTCGCTACCTATAAAGAAAAAACGGAAAACATGAAAGCCAAAGTTAAAAAGGCGATGATGTACCCGTTAATGGTTATGATTATGGCATTAGTGGTTTCAACCATTATGTTGATCTTTGTTATTCCCCAATTTCAAAGTATTTTTAAAGGGTTTGGTGCTGATTTGCCCGCATTTACGCAGATGCTAGTGGACATGTCGGAATGGTTGCAAGCCTCGTGGTGGAAACCTATTTTGATTACCGTTGCGATTGGTGTTGCCTTTACTCAAGCCAAACAGCGCTCGGCTAAATTCCGCTTCTTTGTTGATAGGGCCGTACTGAAAATCCCTGTTATGGGCACTATTATTAATAAATCAGCCGTTGCTCGTTTTTCACGAACCCTTGCCACCATGTTTGCGGCGGGCGTACCACTCGTAGAAGCAATGGATGCGGTTGCAGGGAGTACGGGTAATTTAGTCTATCAAAAAGCCAGCTTACAAATAAAAGAGGATACCTCTAAAGGCGTGCAATTATATTCTGCCATGTTAACCACACAGCAATTCCCCTCAATGGTGGTTCAAATGACAAAAATTGGTGAAGAATCAGGACGTTTAGAAGAAATGTTAGGACGAGTTGCTGACTATTTTGAAGAACAAGTTGATGATTTAGTGGACTCCCTTTCAAAACAAATTGAACCCATTGTTATGGCTGTTTTAGGGGTTATCGTTGGTGGATTAGTTATTGGTATGTATTTACCAATCTTTAAATTGGGTGCGGTTGTTGGTTAGCCAAGGATAAGAATTAGTGCTGTAAGACGTTCCGAGGCATGCTCTATGACTCTATTGTTTTTTGGAGATTATTTATCTGAAAAACGATAGCATCGTTGAAGTACTTCAAAAAAATATCAAAAAAATAAAAAACAACCGTTAAAAATAATAATATAATCAAACGGGTAAATTAGGGGATAAAAAAATGGATTTAATTCATCTGCTCAAAGAGAGCACCACTTTCTTTCTGATCTTTGTCGGTCTATTTTCATTAATTATTGGTAGCTTTCTTAATGCGGCAATCTATCGCATACCCATTATGATGAAAAGAGAGTGGGATCAAGAATGTCGAGAATTATTAGAAGAAGATTGTCACTGTAACCCCGCTACCGAGGATGAAAAATTTAATCTAATGTGGCCGCGCTCAAGCTGCCCAAATTGTGGATACATGATCAGGGCAATGGAAAATATTCCTGTTATTAGTTATTTGTTTTTAAGAGGAAAATGCTCTTCATGCAAAACCCATATTTCACTTCAATATCCCTTAATTGAAATTTTCACCTCACTACTTTCAATGTTTATTGCTTGGCATTTTGGTTTCGGTTGGCCTGCTTTAGCCGCGATTGTCTTGGCATGGATGTTAATTACCCTGTCCATTATTGATGCTAAAACGATGCTGTTACCAGACAATCTGACTTTGCCTTTAATGTGGATCGGTATTGCCGTTAACTACAATCATACCTTTGTTGATTTAGAAAGCAGCGTGCTTGGTGCGATGATAGGTTATTTATCCCTTTGGAGCCTGTTTCATGCGTTTCGCTTGGTCACAGGAAAAGACGGCATGGGATACGGCGACTTTAAAATTCTTGCTGCATTAGGGGCATGGGGTGGTTGGCAAATTTTACCGTTTACCATTTTTGCAGCGTCCTTATTAGGTGCTGTTTTTGGTAGCCTTTGGATGGCGCTTAATAATAAGCAAGCGAATATTATCCCGTTTGGCCCTTGGTTAGCCTCCGCAGGATTCATTGCCTTTCTTTGGCGAGATGAAGTATTACACCTAATGAACAGCTGGTTTGCACCCTAAAAGAATGCATTAGGCTACAATTTTGTTAATCAATGGAAGAAAAACATTATGTCATTTGAAATTACAGTTCGCTCTGGTGGACATCACTTTATTGCAGAAGAAGGCGAGCTGATTCTAGATGCTGCGTTACGTCAAGGGATTAGCTTTCCTTACGGTTGTCGCAGTGGCGTGTGTGGCAACTGTTTAGGCACAGTGGTAGCAGGGTCTGTGGAATATCCCAAAGGTTTACCCCTGAGTTTAATGGAAGACGAACAAGCCCAAGGCAAAGCCTTATTTTGCTCCGCTGTCGCGACCTCATCACTTGAAATTAAAGTACGAGAACTGGAAAGTGTTGCTGATATTGAAGCTAAAACACTGCCTGCTCGCGTGGTATCCCTGCGTAAACTATCCACTGATGTGATGGAGATGACCTTAAAGCTCCCTGAAACTGAGCGGTTTCAATTTAAAGCAGGGCAATACCTTGAATTTTTATTACGTAATGGCAAACGGCGCGCTTTTTCGATTGCTAACGCTCCCCATAATAATCACTATTTAGAACTCCACCTACGGTTAGTTGAAGGCGGTTATTTTACCTCCCATGTGTTTAACGAGATGAAAGAAAAAGCACTAGTTCGTCTTCACGGGGCATTAGGTACTTTCTTTATTCGTGAAGACAATCAAACACCCTTAATCTTGATAGCAGGCGGAACAGGCTTCGCACCGATTAAGTCCATCATCGAACACCTTATCGAAACAGGTGATAGCCGCGACATTTATTTTTATTGGGGTGCACGGGCAAAAGCAGACCTCTATTATGATGCACTTCCCAGAAAATGGGCGGCTTATTATAAACACATCCATTACATTCCTGTCTTATCCGATCCACAGACAAAGGATCAATGGCAAGGTAGAACAGGCTTTGTACATCAAGCCGTTGCCGAAGATTTTAAAACCTTATCAAACTCTGCCGTTTATATGGCAGGGCCTCCACCAATGGTTGATGCGGCAAAAACACTCTGTCATCAGCGCGGTTTAAATGACGATCAAATATTTTCTGATGCATTTGATTTTAGTCAAAATTAATAGATTAAAGGGAGCCTCTATTAATAGACCTATATTTAACCATAAAAATACAAGTAATTGATTTTTATAATATTGTAAAAAATCATAGTATTTTATAAACTTTTTAAAATCAACTACTTATATTTTTTAGAACGCTTTTAGTCCAATTAATAGAGATACCCTAAAGACAAATTAATCCTAATGCTTCAAAGCGCAAGATATGAATCTGACATGAACTTGTTACAAATTGAGAGTAGAATATCGCGCTTAATTTCAACTTAAATAGGATGTCCTTGTGTACCAGATGAATGTTCCACGACGCAAAACGATGCTCGTTATTCTTGACGGCTTTGGTGTTAATCCAAGTAAAAAAAATAATGCAGTGCATGAAGCCAAGACCCCTAATCTGGACGAATACTTTAGCAAAAACCCTCACACCTTACTACAAGCCTCAGGAAAGTCAGTAGGGCTTCCTGAAGGGCAAATGGGCAACTCTGAAGTGGGGCATTTTACCATTGGCTGTGGCAGCATTATTCGCCAAGATTTAGTCCGTATTGACGATGCCATTAAAGACGGTAGCTTTGCTAAAAACATTGTGCTTCGTAATACCATGCTACAAGCTAAAACCAATAACCGACCCGTTCATTTAGTCGGTTTAGTCTCTGATGGTGGTGTCCACAGCCATGTCAATCACCTCTGTGCTTTAATTGGTATGTGCCAAGAAATGGGAGTTACCCCCGCCATGCATGTGATTACGGATGGACGTGATACCTCCCCTAAATCAGCGATTCGTTTTATTCAACAACTTTCTGATTCTTTAGATAAATTTGGCGGAAAAATATCCACACTGATTGGGCGATTTTATGCGATGGATCGTGATAACCGTTGGGATCGCACCCAATTAGCATGGGATTTAATGGTACACGGTGAAGGCAAATTAATGACCAATGCGGTTGAAGCCATTGAAGCCGCTTACCGTGATGGTCAAACCGACGAGTTTATTTTGCCTCACATTATGGAAGGCGCGGAAATCGTTCAACCACAAGATTCATTGATTTTCTTTAACTTCCGTAATGATCGTCCGCGGCAACTTGCCGAAGCATTAGGCATGGAAAACTTCAAAGGCTATGACCGTAAAGACTATGATCCTATCGTCGTCACCTGCTTAACCGAATACGATAAAAAGCTATTAGCCCCCGTTGCCTTCACACCGAAGCGTCCCGGCACCAACTTATCCCACGCGATCAGTTTATCAGGCTTTAAACAATTACACTGTGCCGAAACCGAAAAATACGCCCACGTTACTTTCTTTTTCAACGGCGGGCGTGAAACCCCCTATGCAGGTGAAGATCGGATCATGGTCGATTCTCCGCGTGTCGATACCTATGATGAATGCCCCGAAATGAGTGCAAAAGAAATCGCCGATAAGGTGATTGAAGCCGTCAATAAACAAGAGCATTCCTTCATCGTGGTCAACTTTGCCAACGGTGATATGGTCGGGCACACGGCTATTTCAGATGCGATTATTACCGCTGTCGAAACCTTAGATAGAGAAGTCGGACGTTTATTAGATGAAGCAGTTAAAAATGATTACTCCATTATCCTCACCGCCGATCACGGTAACTGTGATGAATATATCGACCCGTTTACAGGCGAACCCAGCACACAACACACCGTCTACCCTGTTCCTTGCCTGATTATAGACAAAGATTTCTGGCGACTTCGTACCAATGGTGGTCTAAGCAACCTTGCACCCACTGTTTTAGAGCTAATGGGTTTACCCAAACCGAATGCAATGGAATGCGATTCCATCTTGTTAGATAAAATGGATCTATCAACACGAAACCCAAACTATTAAAAATAGAACCCATACGCACTACGCAATATAAAAGCGCATCAATAAGCACCGCTGATGCGCTTCATACGCCACTGAGACGATTATTCCCAAGAAAACAACACCGTTAGTTTGTCTCTTAACTACGCGAAAATTTCCATCGGCTCACGTGGCTACGGGATAAATGCCGCGATCAACCTTTTACCGAATTTGCTGAACAAATGAGAATGAGCCGTTACTTTAATGGCTAAAATAGAGTTTAAAAAAGGAAGATGCCATCCCCCTTTTTCGCTTAATCTTTTCAGGAAAAAAAGTGTACGGTAGTGATGAATGAAAATTAGGGTTCAACAATATATAGATAGAGAAACTTGAGACAATTGATGTAAATACTGGTGGCACTCAATAGGTTCTGGATCATTGGGGTTATTGGTGTGACATGTGTTATAAATACTAATTTATTTTGGTAGTAAAACTATGAAATTCTTACATTTAGAATTTAAAAGAGTCAAAGGAGTTGGCTCCTTTAAGGTTGATTTTACGCCTGATAAAAGCGTTCATGCTTTTATTGGTGAGAATGGGGTTGGAAAAACTAGGTTTTTGGAGACTCTGTTTAGAGCTTTAATTTCCACATATCAAACTTCAGTAAATATAAGCAAAACAGAAAGAGAAGAAAGAAAAATATTTAATTATGATGGAATACATACAGAAACTAGGCAGGTTCTAAAACTATCTTTTTTTAAAAAATTTTTAACTAAGACTAAGCTTAATCCTAATAACCTTGTTTCTATGGAAGGTATTTATGAAAAGGAAAAAGAAAATTATTTAGAAGTTGTTAGTAAAAAAGAAATTAAACTTCATCAGAGCCCTATTGTTTTTATTGCAGCTCAGAATCGTGGATTCATTAAAAATACATTAGAAAAAAACTTTTCCTTATTGGGTAACTTTAAGCAAAGAAGAGATAATTATATACGTTCATTATTTTTAGAAATGGATGATGGTTTTTCCAGTTTAAATATGGATATAGATATTGAACAATGGTTCATCTCCATTGCTCAATCATCCAATCCCTTTCAAAAAAAACAAGATAATCGTGAAATAGAAATACGCATAGTTCTCAAACTATGTCATCAAATAGATAACAACATAGACCCTGAGTTTATGGAAATAAGTGGTGATAATCGTGTTTTTATTAAAGTTAATGATCAAAAAACCCAGCTATCTCATCTCAGTACAGGCTATGCTTCTATCCTAAAAATAATCCAATCCATTATTTCAGGTTATGGATATTTCACTAATGAACAACAACTTCAGAATGTAAAAGGCATTGTTTTAATTGATGAAATAGACAGTCATTTACACTTGTCTTGGCAGTCAAAAATCATCCCGATGTTAAAAGAGTTATTTCCTAATACAACGTTTTATATAACAACTCACTCACCTGTCGTTTTAACTCAGCTAGAGGATGGAGAGGTGTATCGCTTGCAACGTGAAAAGGATGGCAGGGTTCACTCAAATAAAATTAATCATCCTAGTAATGCTATCTTTGCTGACATTTTAGATGATGCCTTTGATATTGATCTTAATGCTATAAAGCTACAGAAGGCAGGTTCAGAACAAAAACAAGCAAAACAGGCTTTACTTGATTTTATAAAAAAACAAAGGAAAGGTATCCAGTAAATGATAACAAATATATTAATTGATGCTAATCTCATTATTTCAGCTTTTGATAGTGATAATAAGGATGCGCTGAAAAAAATAATGGAATGGGTTAAGGATGATTGTGTTGTGCTATGTATTACTCCGTTGATTCGTTATGAAGTGTTAAGAGGTGTTCCTTTTAATGATGATGATAAATATAAGGAGCTACAGCGTATACTAAATTCTTTCAGAGAGTTGGAAATAAGACGAAATACTTCAGAGCTTGCTTCTCATTTATTTCGTTACGCCAAGTATTCTGAGCGTAAGATAGTTGACAAACGCAGTTTTGATGTATTTCATTGTTCAACAGCTCAATGCAATCAACTTGAAATTAAGTCCTTTGATGATGATATTGCTAAACTAAATGAGTTATATAATGATTATGCTGAATTCAAGTCATAAGTG
>JAGLBW010000014.1 GCA_023146545.1 Cocleimonas sp. | reverse complement strand
AAGGTCGGGCTGACCAATAAGACATGGCGAATAATTTGTATTTCACTACTGATTAAAACCTTTAAATCACTTTTTATTAGATTGGATAAGTCATGAAAAGCATCTTTTAGGAAAAAACCAATATCAGCCTTATCTTGTAATAATTGCTTGGCAACCAGAACATAGCTGGATGCTGCTTGGATGTGTGTATTGCTGGCATCCAAATCAGCAGGTTCTAGCATCATCATTCCCATTAAATGTACATCAGGGTCATCCGTTGTCACTATTCTGGTTTCTGTTGTGAGGTCTTCGATGTTATTAATGGCGCTACCGTTTCGACAAGCAATAATGGTTTCATCGGCCTTATCCATTGGCGCGGTTAAAGCAACAAAACCCTTTCTTCGAACCAGTATTGAAGCATCGTAAGGGTTAGCATAGATCAGGTCAATTTTGTCATCAGCAATCGCTTGACGTTGTTGTTTAAAGTTATCATACAACTCTAAATGAATAGGCAGTCCCGTTTGTTTTTGTAGCCATGTATTAAAGATATACCAACCCGCAATGTGCTTTGGGGTAAAATCAGGGCTAACGGTAAGAACATAAGGCATTTTACTGTTCCTCTTGTAACATTTTGATGTAAAGGGGAATCATTTCATTGATTTTATTGCGGGAAGGTTTTCGGCGTACTGAGGTGTAGCCAACGACTTCATTGTTGCGAATATTAGGGATAACGGTGGCATGAACCCAGTAATAACAGCCGTCTTTGCGTAGATTTTTAACATAACCTTCCCATTTATTACCTTGTTGGATGGTATCCCAAAGGTTTTTAAATGCGGCAGCTGGCATATCAGGATGACGTAATAAGTAGTGGTTTTTCCCAATCAGTTCCTCTTCAGTATAGCCTGACATATCAATAAAGGATTGATTGCAGTGTGTCATTAAACCCATTGTGTCGGTACGAGATACAATTAAACGTCCATCAGGGTAGGGGATTTCTTCGTCAACAATGTCAACGTGGCGTTCTGTACCATCATAATAATCTAGCTTCATCACGATACCTCTTTTTATTTATAATTATTATAGGTGAGATAGTCTAAAAAATGTTGACACAGGTTAACAGTTGATTGTGACGGGTGAGTTAAAAATAAGCAAAAAAACGATGAGGTGTCGTTTTATTTTTAAATAACTTTAATCTTTTCAATATTGTTGAGTCATTTTTTTTGTTTATGAATATTTCATTAATATTTTTATCATTATGATCATTTACGGGTAACTTAAAGGGTAATTGAGCAGATTAAAATCATTTTATGCGGTATAAATGCTCACTTATTAAGTCGTTAATAGGCTAATTCGTTATCATTACTCTTCATATTCGATGGAAATTAATGAACTGAAAAACTATACTGATTTTGTTTTAATTTCTTCTTGTAATGCTTCACCGTTTGAATCATCAGAGAAATTATTGAGTGGAAATGATCTTACGACTTATAGGACAATCAATTAATGACGGATTCTTTTGAACAAATACCCTTTGGAACGGATAATTTTGCCGACAACCCAGAGCCACGTTGCCCGTGTTTATTACTATTAGATACCTCTTATTCTATGCAAGGTGCGCCTATTGAAGCGCTTAATAAAGGGTTAATCGCTTATAAGGATGAGCTATCCGCAGACTCATTGGCAATGAAGCGAGTTGAAACAGCACTGGTTAGTTTTGGCCCTACTCAGGTTGAAAATGATTTTTGTACCGCACACGATTTTGATCCCCCAACATTAGAGCCAAAGGGTTATACCCCGATGGGAGAGGCGATAACCCAAGGTTTGGAAATGATCCGACAACGCAAAGAAACGTATCGGCAGAATGGTATTTCATTTTATCGCCCGTGGGTCTTTCTTATTACTGATGGTGAGCCAACCGATGAGTGGCATCATACCACCGCTTTAATTGAAGCAGGGGAGAATTCAAAAGCCTTTGCCTTTTTTGCCGTTGGCGTTGATGGTGCCAATATGGAAATTTTAAAACAGATTTCAGTACGTGAACCCTTGAAGCTTGACGGTCTAAAATTTAAAGCGCTGTTTATTTGGTTATCAAACTCAATGAAAGCGGTCTCTCAATCCGTTCCAGGTGATGTGGTGGCGATTAAATCACCTGAAGGATGGGCTGAAGTTTGACGTGGAAGGTGATCAGAGCCTCTGTGGTTGGCACTTCGCATCAAGGTAATAATACCGTGTGCCAAGATTGTTGTTGGGCTGATGTTGTTGAAGCAAAGTCTAATAAAAAACACCTTGTTGCGATTGTCTCCGATGGTGCAGGGAGTGCGCTAAAAGGTGCAGAAGGGTCAGAGCTAAGCTGTGAAACACTGCTTCAAGCTATCACAAAGACTATAGAGCAACACGGAAAAATTGGTGATGAAGCTGATGTTATTGGGTGGATTAATAACGTACGTCAAGCCCTTTTTTCACAGGCTGAGCGTAACCAACTCACCGCTAGAGATTATGCCTGTACGCTACTTTGTGCCGTTGTGACCGACGATACTGCTTTGTTTTTTCAAATTGGTGATGGTGCGATGGTGGTTGCTAAGGATAATATTTTTGGTGTGGTCTTTTGGCCTGACTCTGGGGAATACGCCAACTCCACCTATTTTATTACAGATGATGCGGCAATGAATCATTTACGTATCAGCAAAACCAGCACCACGATTAAAGCGCTGGCTTTATTCTCCGATGGTTTACAACATTTAGCCTTATCCTATGTTACAAAAACGCCTCATCCTCCTTTTTTCGAACCCATGTTTAAGATGATGAGGCAACGCAAAACAAGCGATTGTGATGACTTGGATGAACAACTGGCACGTTTTTTAAACAGTGATGCCATTAATACGCGAACGGATGATGATAAAACGCTAGTGCTGGTGATTCGTTAATTATGACACCTGTTGTTTATAATGCTAAAGGCAATATAATCGAACTTGCTGAGAAAATAGGATCAGGGGGCGAGGGCAATGTCTATAAACTACAAGCGGATAAAACACGGGTTGCCAAACTTTATCATGATGAAATTCCGCTCGAAAAACAACAGAAAATAAAATCAATGATCAACAGTGCGAATAAAGCACTGAATAAGGTAACCGCTTGGCCGTTAGCAACCTTACACCCAACAAAAAATGGTATAATTTGTGGGTTCATTATGCCTAATATTACAGACGGTGAGCCACTGCATCATATCTACAGTCCTTCTCATAGAAAACAACTGTTTCCAGCGATTGACTGGGCTTTTCTTGTGAATATCTGTCGAAATATCGTGGCAGCTTTTGCCACGGTTCATGCGAAAGGGCATCGGATTGGTGATGTTAACCCTAACCTCGTGTTTATCAGCAAGCAAACACGAGCCTGCTTGATTGACTGTGACTCCTTCCAAATAAAATTTTCAGGAAAAATATACCCTTGTGAAGTGGGTGTGCCTCATTTTACACCGCCAGAGCTTCAAAATGCGTCCTCTTTTAAAGGCATTACACGGACAATCAATCACGATAATTTTGGGTTATCACTCCTGCTGTTTCATACCTTAATGATGGGAAGACATCCTTTTTCTGGTGTTTATACCGCAAATACCGATCTTTCATTAGAACAATTAATTCAACAACACTTATACGCATTCAGTGATAAATTAGAGAAAAAAAATAAAATATCACCACCACCAAATGCAATAACCCCCGATATATTATCCAATGAATTAAAACGGCTGTTTGAAAAATCATTCTCAAAATTTAGCAGTCGATTTAATCGACCGACAACAAGAGAATGGCTGAGTGCATTAGATGCCTTTAAAAAAAGTTTAACATCATGTGAACAATGCAAACATCATAAATATTATAATCGACTGCCTCACTGCCCTTGGTGTAAAGCAGAACAACAGGGCATTTTTTATTTCCCAACGCCGATCAATGACATCATAAGCACTGATTTCAGTTTTAATCTAAGCACTGTTTGGAAAGAAATAACCGCTATTGTTACTCCAGAAGATCAGCAATTAAATATAAAAGAAAGATTACAATACCTTTCAAACACTGTTACCGCACAAAAAATCCCTGATTCATTAATAAAGAAAAAAAACAATGTTATCTATAAAAAAATAACGGCATTATGGATCAGTCTATTGATTGTTATTTTTTTATCTGAATGGATTATTATTTCTTTAATTCCTCTCGCTTATCTTTTCTTTTATGATATTAACGTTAAAAAAGAACAAGCATTACGTCAACAGGTTCTAAACGATGCCGAGAAAAGCTTAAAAAGACTAACCATACGCTGGAATAAAGAAGCCAGTGTTGAACTATTTAAACATAAGCGCAAGCAATTAACAGAGTTTTATAATAAACACCATCAGTTTGACAGCTATTCCCAGTCCTTATTAAAACAATTGGAAGGTAATAAACAGAAACTGCAACTAAAAGCATATTTAAAACAGTTTTATATCAGTAATGCTCGTATTAAAGGCATCAGTTTAGCAAGAAAAACAGCCCTCAGTTCGTTTGGCATTGAAACAGCAGTAGACATCAAATCGAAAGCCGTAAGCCAAGTGCCTAGCTTTGGAACAACGTATACCAAGGCACTGCTGGACTGGCGAAAAGGAATCGAACGACAGTTTGTATTTAATCCTAACAAAGCAATCGACCCCGCAGATATTGCTACTGTAAAAATAAAAACAGTAACTTTAAAGCGAGACCTAGAAAGCAAGTTATGTGCAGGAGCAGATCAATTACAACAGATTAATCAGCAAATAATACGCAGTAGAAAGCAACTTATTCCCCTCATCAATATCAGCCTAAAACAAGTCGCCCAAGCTAAGGCTGATTTGGATTATTTAACGCACTATCGGTAAACAATGC
>JAGLBW010000139.1 GCA_023146545.1 Cocleimonas sp. | reverse complement strand
GCATGGTAAACGCTTTAGGCTTGGAAGCGTTATTTGAGGCGTATTAATCAACGCTGGTGTGGGGTTTATCGCTTTTGGTTTTGATAATTTGACTATGAAGCAGATCAACGCGTCATTGATGCACTGCCGAACCTCAGTCTTCCTGCGACATTATTATTTTTAGGCAATTATTGATTTTAAAATAATTAGGACACCTATAAATTTTAGAGACTAATATTTGCCCAATAGCTTTAGAATGTCTTCACGATCTCCAAATTGTTTAACTAAAGCCGCGATATTAAGCGCGCATAGACTTCATTTGTGTTTATATCATTCAATGACTGCTTGCTAGAATTATTACTAATAATAATTTAGAGGTATTTTTCATTATTGACTCCGTTATTTGTGTTAAGTTGAGCGCAGTTTATGGGAACAATATGAAATAAAAATGAAAAGTCAGCCTTTTCAAACTAAAAATAAAGCCATTATTTTCAGTTTTATTTCAGCTAGTGGCCATACTGTGCTTATTTTTCACCCTTAAATAAAATAATAGTCTCACCAAAAAGGAACTGAACCGTATGAACATCATTAAACCGCTTGTTATTGCCAGTACGCTTTTATTATCACCGACCGTCTTTGCTAATGATCAACATGAAGCAGGCGAAAAACTCTACAAAACGTATTGTGTCTCGTGTCATGGTGCTGATGTTGGTGGCATGGATATAAGTAAACGTGTTGCGCCGCCGATTGCAGCAGTACGTCTGCATTATATTGGGACTTATCCCGACCAAACTGCTTTTGTTGGTGCGATTTCCAGTTGGATGGAAAAGCAGGATGAGTCTAAAAGCTTGATGCGGGGTGCTATTAAGAAATTTAAAATTATGCCACCTTTGGTTCTGCCTAAAAATGATGTCGCAAAGATCGCGGCTTATATTTATGGCGGAAAGTTAAACGCTCCCAAAGGTTTTGCCAAACATGTTGAAGAAGAACATGGGAAAAAAGGAATGGGAATGGGAAAAGGACAAGCGACAGCAGAACCAGTAAAACACCAAGAAGGCAAGCATCAGAACGATATGCATAAAGAAGGAGTGCACAGTAAAATACATGCTAAAGGAAAGTCTTCATGGGCTGGAAAGATGTGTCATAAACCGCACGGTGGGATGCCTAGAATGATGCAACCGCTTGGTCTTTCAGCACAACAAAAACAACAAATACAACGCTTGATCCAAGAAAAAGAAAACATGATCAAACCCTTAAAACAAGCACTACGCCAGATCAGCAAAGCGATTCATCAACTTGATAGCCAAAACCCTAATTACAAAGCTCAAGTGTTATTTTTAGCGGATAATAAAGCCACGCAAATTTACCGTATCACTGCAAGTAAAGGCGAAATGCGTCAAAAAATAGAATCCGTATTAACCCCTCAACAACGCATTAAGTTTAATCAACTCAGACAGCAAGCTCATCCTATGAAGCACGGTCAATACGGAATGCATTAATTAATGCTGGAATCGGCAGTGTCAGCCTCGAAGTGTAACTCAACAAACAAGGCTAACACCGTCGATCTCCTATTGATCTTTAATCGCTTATTTGCCCTTATACACCTGCGTATCGGGGTGAAAAGCGTACCATGCAAACCAAAAGCTATTGATGGTGGGAATGATATTGCCTTCTGGATCAGTAATACGTCCCTCACGATTTGCTACATCAACATGAATTTTTAATGGCTGTCCTGCTATTAAATCGTTAATTACCCTCGTTTTTCTTAATGCTAGCTCTTTAAAGGGGTAAGCTTTGTGTATTCCCTTAATCGTGAGACCTAAAACACGTTCTTTAGGGTGATAGCGTTTGCTTTGTGCATCAACAGGGAAATAAGTGACACGGTTCTGATTGTAATCACCATAAGGCGAGCGATTATAACGACGGTTGTGACCTGTCTCTGTAGAAAGTACCTGTGTTTTGGGGTGTTGTTTTTTCCACTCGCCCCAACGCGTATGGGCAGAGGCAATAATCTCTAACAATGTGCCCTTGTGTTGTCCAGTGATCGCTTTCGAGAGTATTTGTGACCATAAACTTTGGGTTTGGCGATCATAAAGCAACACATCGCTATTATAAAGCAGACCCGATACGCCAAACTTCAGTGGTTTTCCGTTTATTTTGGCATGATAAACAACCCCTGTACCACACAATGGACAATACGTTACTACAAAGGGTTGATCGTCGATTTGATCATTAACAATCTCGTGCCAATTGAGAATCTTGATCGGATAAGCACGATAGTGGTTATTTATTTCAATACCAATAACCCGATCATTGTCGTTTAAAAAAGTAGCTTGGTCGGCAGCTATAAATTTAGGCTGATCAATCGAAGGAATACCGTCTTTAGATGGACCTCCGTGTAGAACTTTATGACTAGGAATCAGACTGTCTTTTAAATCGAAACCATTTTTTTCAGGGGTTGCTTGTAACGCAGGGATTAAAGCAAGCATTATTACAAATGTGTTGAGCAGTGTTATTACTGTTTTTTTCATCATTTTTCACCATCCTTTGATAAAACCTACGGGGATCATTTTCATTTGGATGTCAATTTTCCCCTTTTCTATTGAAAACAACACTTCAGATATTCTTTAAAGAAGCTCGCAAGAAACGGTATCATGATGATCTGGCAATTGGTTATAACGAGATAAAAAAACGCATCACAGGGTATGCGCAGAAGGCTGAATATACCTTTAAGGAGTGCTTAAAAGACAGGTGCTTTGCTGTTTATCGTAATATTAAGCAATATGTTATTAGTTGCACTACCCTTTAAGATTAACTCAACTAATAAAAAATAATATTTCGAGGTCTTCATATGAAACATAACATCAGCACATCGCTTCTCATGACCTTTTGTTTATTTGGTTTATTAAGCAATATTGCAATTGCCGCAGGCGGCACAGCATCTCAAATAAAACAATTATCGGCTCAAGTTGGACAAAAAATGAATCGCTTTTCACAGGGTATCCAACGCTGGGGAACGGGACAAATGAGTGATACGGCCGCCAGTCAGTTGTTTAAAACACGTCTTATCCCTATTTCTCGACAATTAAAAGCAAACTATAAGCGGTTGGAAAATTTGGGGAAACGATTGCCTAACAAACAGGACTCAAAACAGGTTCAATATTGGTCACGTCGTGGCTCGGCCGTTTTTAGTGAATGGGATCAGGTGTTGAGCAGTATTTTACGGTTACACCATCAAAAGAATAAGATTGCATTGGCAAACGTGGTTAAGCACCGCCTACCGTTAGTTTCTCAGCATACGGCTCAATTTTTACAGGGCCTATCGCGAATATCTCCACCACAAAATAAAGCCGTAAACTATCAAATGGGTTTATTGCAACAACAAGCACAGATGCAGGCTCAGCAACGGTCTATTCAAATGATGAGCAATATGAATAGAATGCAACATGAGACCAGTATGGCGATTATTAACAATATGGGTAGCACAACAAGGGATCACTATGAAAATGGTGCTTATATGGGAAATTGGTAAGTGTATCCAATGGTTTAAGCTAGTTTTCTTTCCATTTTACTTCGAATAATGCGCCACTAGAACACATTGGTATCTGCTTTCGATACCCATTTTTCCAAAAATGGTGAAAAGGTTGATGTGGTTAATTACAGCTTAGATCATGGCTAATATAGAACGCTTTTCTTTTGAAGAAAGTATAAACGCGGGACTAGCGGCGGGGTTTGTGTGAAGCTATTGAGGGAATAGGGGGGACATGATTTATCAACGTATTTCCCCTTTTAAGGTGTTTATCCAAGGAATCAATTCCGCCTGCTTGTGTTCCTAAATTTATTTAGGAACACAAGCAGGCGATCAGGAATTAGAACTAAACTATTATTTTTTGCTTGGTGGTTGTGGGTTTCTTTTGTCTGAACGACGTTCTTGTTTATTGCTTAATTCGCGCAGGCGGATTTGTTGTCCTGCAACCCATGTTTTATGCAGGTGTTTGTAGATGTCTTTGGGCATGCCTTCGGGGAGGTCAACAGTACTGTGGTCGTTATTGATTTTTAGGTTTTGAATGTATTGGCTTTCTAAACCTGCTTCATTGATTAATGCACCAACGATATGTTTGGCTTGTGCGCCGTGTTCGCTACCGACTTCTAAACGGTATACGGTCATTGGAACATCTTCTTTTTTCTCTGAGGCATTACGCTTTGGTTTGCGTTTTCTATTTTCTTTGCTCTGCTCTTCAGGTCTTGTAGATCTTGTTTCTTTCTCGTTTTTACGACCACGATCACGGCGTTTGTTGTCTCGATCATTATCTCTGCTACGGCGATCACTTCTGTTATCTTTTGATGCACTAAAAGCAAAGTCAGGAATCGCTTTTTTATCTTCAACTAAAGGACGATCACGTTGTGCCATGTCGGCCAATGCCGCAGCAATTTGTACGGTGCTTAGCTCACTATCAGCAGCTAAGTCGGTGACTAAGCCTTCAAAAAAGGTCTGTTTGTTATTTTTACTGGTTTCTATAATGCTTTCTTTAAAACGGGCAATGCGATTGTCGTTAATGTCTTGTTGCGAAGGGAGCTTTAAAGGTTCTATTTTCTGGCGAGTAGCGCGTTCGATGGTTTTTAACATGCGATCACCACGGGGTGGAATAAATAAAATAGCCGTTCCTTTACGTCCCGCCCGTCCTGTACGCCCGATACGGTGGACGTAAGATTCGCTGTCGTGTGGCATGTCGTAGTTAATGACGTGGGTGATGCGTTCGACATCTAAGCCGCGTGCAACGACATCGGTTGCGACAATAATATCTAAACTGCCTTTTTTTAGTCGATTGATGGTTTTTTCACGCAAATCTTGTTTAATATCACCGTTTAAAGCCGTCGTGGCATAGCCGCGTGCTTCTAATTTTTCTGCCAGTTCAACGGTCATGGATTTGGTGCGAACAAAGACAATGACGGCTCCAAATTCTTGGGATTCTAAAATGCGGGTTAAGACATCCAGTTTAAGGAAGGTTTTACCTTTCCAATAAAATTGTTCAATGGTTGAAACCGTTGCGGTTTTGTTTTGAATTTTAATTTCAACGGGATCGGTTAAATAGCGTGCCGTAATGCGCTTAATGGCGGTTGGCATCGTGGCGGAAAATAGCACCACTTGGCGTTCGTCTGGGGTATCTTTTAGAATGGTTTCGACATCATCAATAAAGCCCATTCGTAACATTTCGTCGGCTTCATCCAGCACGACTGTTTTTAAATCCCCTAGTTTTAATGTGCCACGACGGAGGTGATCCATTACGCGACCGGGTGTACCAACGACGACATGCACATCCCGACGTAATTGACGTAATTGAATGCCAATATTTTGTCCACCATAGATCGGCATGACATGGAAACCTTTTAAGTGACGTGCGTAGGTTTGCCAAGCTTCTGCGACTTGAATGGCGAGTTCGCGAGTGGGTGCAAGGACTAAAATTTGGGGCTGTTTCTTTGTTAGATCTAACGTCGAGAGTAAAGGAAGGGCAAAGGCGGCTGTTTTACCCGTTCCTGTTTGTGCTTGTCCTAAAAGATCACGCCCTTCTAATAAAGGGGGGATGCTTTCCGCTTGTATGGGGGAAGGAACTTCATACCCTGCTGCTTCTACCGCTTTTAAAATAGGCTGGCTTAAATTGAGATCACTGAAACTGATGGTTTTTTTGTCTGACATTTGAATGCGCGCCGGTAGAAATGGGGGGTACATATTGTACGCTATTTTTAATGATGAGATAGCTTTATATGAGTTGTTCTTGGGGTAATGATAAGAAATACGGTCTATATTTGTTTGATTACTCTGTTTTAACGATGATTTTACCTAAAGGTTCGACAGGATAATGTGCACGATCAAGCACGACTAAACTTTGGTAGTTACATTCAGAATTCCAACGGATAATGACCCCTGTTTCACTTTCAGAGCGTCGCGAGATGATAAAGCGGTCTAAACCTTGGGCTAAGGTTTTTGTCTGATTGTGAGTTATTCCTAAGGAATGGATCTGTAGGGTATCGGTTTTTTCTTGGTGCTTAGTTTGTAAAATATGGGTACTTTGAACCTCGTTATCCCAGTGTATTTCAAGTTGTTGGCTAAACGTTTGTTGATGATTTTCAGGGTATTGAATGGCTAATAAAGGGTTAATAATTGGCGAAAGTGTACCGCATTGGGTGCAATGTGATTGTGAGTCTAAGTTTTGAACATCAGCATGCAAGCCATAGCGTTTAACAAGGGGGATATGACAATTTGAACAGAGCGTATCGTTTAAATCAGATTCATACGCGTTACCGAGATAAACGTATTTCATGCCTTTGGCGTGTGCTAAGGCACGGGCGCGTTTGAGGGTATTAAGGGGGGTGCGCTCAACATGGGTGTATTGGTAAGCAGGGTGAAAGGCGACAAAATGCAAGGGGACATTAATGCCTACATGCTGAATAATCCAATCAATAGTTTGTTCTATGTCTTGGTTTTGGTCGTTTAATTCGGGGATAACTAATTGGCTTAATTCAAGGTGTCGCGAAGAGGCGGCAACCTGTTGAATGCGATCAAGCACGGGTTGGAGCTTGGCTTTGGTTTGTTTTTGATAAAATTCAGCATTGAGTGATTTGAGCGAGAGGCTGAAAATATCAATACAGTCGATTAATTCCTCAACAGGCGATTTTTCAATATAAAATGCAGATTTGTATAAGGTTTTAATGCCATTTTTTTGTGCTAGTTGAGAGGTTTCAATCACAAATTCATGCCATACCACAGGGTCGTTATAAGTCCAAGAGATGATGGGAATATTATTTTCAAGACAAAGGCTGACTAATTGTTCGGGTGTATAGTGCCGGATGCTTTTAGTGTCTAAATGCTTAATCTGAGAGGTTTCCCAGTTTTGACAAAAAGAACACGCCATCATACAACCGACATTACCCATGCTTAAAATACGGGCGCTTGGGCTAAAATGATTGACGGCTTCCGTTTCAATAATTTCTTCAGTTGCAGCTAAGGATTGTCCATAGTTAAACGTACGTATTTCACCGTTTTCTGTACCGCGTACGCCACAAAACCCCTTGCGATTTTGTTTAGGACGGCAATGACGTGGACATAAACGGCATTCAGCGCGCTGTTGATTAAAAGGAATCCAATGTTGTGCTGCTCGACTGTTAGGTTTCATTGTATTTTTCTCGCTTTCTTGATCCGTTTGAAAAACAAGGTGTCAAAAAGTGAAACCTCAAAGGGAGTTTGGGGCTGGAAGGCTTGGTTTAATGCGGTGAGGGTATCAATCCCTGCAAAGTAATTTGCCATTTTACTTGTTCCCGTTTGTTGACGAGCGGTGTGTTGATACCGTTGCCAGTGAATACTTAAAGGGAGGGTCTTTAATTGTTGTTGTGGAGAAGAGGGCGGGATTAAATCGGAGCGTTCAACAAAGAGGGCTTGAGCTTGGGTTTCAATCCAAAACTGAGTGTTTAAATGGGCTAAGGGGAGATGACGTAATGCTTCCCATGGTTCGAGTGCGATTAAAATATCGAGCTGAGCGGGTGGAATACCTTGTGCTAAGGTGGGAAGTGTTTTTTGGCTGATTCTAAATTCAGCAGAAACGCTCCCAAGCGATTGAGCGCCGCCTTTGTGCAATGTTAATTGACAGGGATAATCTGATGCCAATAGATAATCGGTGAGGACATTGGCTAGGCTGTTAATACCTTGCCCACCAATCCCCGCAATCAATAGGTTGATTGGTTTAGAGACCATTAGGATCAATCACCTCAATAGCATCATTAGGACAAACATCTAAACAAGCAGTGCAACGTCTGCAATGGTCTAAATCAATGGATAGTTGTTGCTGTTGGTCTTTGATAATCGCAGGGCATTGTAGTGTGCTATAGCATAATGAACAGCCTTTACAACGGTCGTTATGAAGAATTAAACGGCGGTGTTTAAAGCGACGGAGGGCTTCCTTGTTGGGTTGTAAAGCACAGTCACCTTGTACCCAAATGACTTTTACCCCTGTCAGTTGTTGTGCTTTGGTGAGGGTTTGAGTGATTTCGGAAGATAAAAAGGCATTCACGCTAAAAATATGTTGTACCCCAATGGCGGCTAATAGTTTTTTTAAATCCACGTTATTAGTGGTGGTTGGCGACGCTTGGTGTCCTGTCATGGCAACGCTGCGGTTATCAAAAATGACATGGGTTAAATTAATGTTATTTTCGACGGCACTTTGTAAGGAGATCAGTCCGCCGTGAAAGAAGCTCCCTTCGCCGCCTGTGGAAATGAGCGGTTGATCTGGCAATAAATGAGCAATCCCTTGTGAAATGCCAATCCCTGCATTCATACACAACAACCAATCGGTACGGTGCGGGGGTAATGAAGAGCAACCAATATCACCGCCAATAATACCATTGGGTTGTGCTGAACCGATTGCTTTTAAGGCTTGGTCAATACCATAAAAAGTAGAACGGTGTGGACAGCCCTCACAAAATGTACCGGCTCGTTCAGGGCAGTCAACGTCAAGGCTTAAAGCCAGTGGGTTAGTGATTTTAATTTGGAATGTTGTGGATAAATAATCTCGAATGGGTTGATCAGTTAACTCGCCCCAAGCGGGGAAAATATCTTTTCCTTGTAGCGTGCTGGTTATTTTTCCAAACAGCTCACGCTTGATCATGGTCTCCAAAAAACCATCTTGATCTTCAATAATCACGATATTTTTTTTGTTCACCGAAAAATCAATCACACTTTGCTTATGGAGCGGATAAACCCGCTCAATATTCAGCAGGTGAACGTGCTGTGTTAATCGCAGTGATTCTATCACCTCATAACAAACGGCATAGCTTGCCCCGCGTGTAATGATCCCAAAGTGAGCTTCAGGGTTAAAATGTAGGCTAGTGTATGAGGTGTCGGTTTCTTGGAATATCTTTAAGCGTAGAAGGTGATCACGGTGGTTACGAACGGCCTTAGCGCCCACATTAATTAAATTTTCGGGATCTTTGTGAAAGGCGAAGGGTTGAGCTACTCTTTGTTCTACGGTGCGTTGAATCAGATGGGACTGATAGGCAATTCTTCCCGCAACAAAGACTAATACAGGTAATTGAGTTTGCTCTGAAATATCAAAGGCTTGTTTCACCCGTTGGTAAACAGAAGGCACGGTGCTCGGTTCTAATAACGGTAAGTTAAATTGTGGTGCATACCAATGAACATCCTCTTCGCCTGTACTGGTTCTTGCGCCAGGATCAGTGCCGACAACAATTACCATTCCCCCTTTAATTTTGGTGACAGCCGCATAATTTAGAGGGTCAGCGGCAATATTTAAGCCGACGTGTTTCATCACTAATAAGGAGCGTGCGCCGCAGAGGCTGGCTCCGATGGTTGCAAGAGCGGCGATGTGTTCATTTAGAGCGTGATTGATGAGGTAGTGCGGGTTGGATTGATCTTTTTCCAGTACCTCAATGACTCGATTAACAGGAGAACCAGGGTAGTGTGAGATATAATCAACGGCGGCATCTTGAGCTGCCCATGCAATGGCATCGTTACCATCACCAAAGGCTTTGTTTTTTGTTATTGTCATGAATCTGTGAGCTACTGGAAGCCTGTAAAAAGAAAAACAGAATAACAGAAATTTTTTACTCCGTTTTAAAATGATATTTTCATGATCAATATTTCCGACACCATTAAGCGGCAACAGCACCATAATTAATAAGCCCCTGATACTCTCGGGGACTTTATACTCGGTTTAAAAGGGCTTGAGGAAAAATTAATTTGTGTCTGATGCTATTGCTGAACGAGAGATTGTGAACAATCCGATTAGCTATATCATCCGTCTTGCTGAACGCGCTTATAAGGGTAACGTGTACCGATGAAAGCCCATACCTTACAGGCACAAAAAAGCCTACCAAAAGGTAGGCCCGAAGTTTTTGTCTTAAGTGCTAGGAACTTATGACGTCTTCTCTACAGATGTAGCCGTTTTTGCTGCTTTTTCCTGTGCTTCAAGACGCTTTAACATCGCGGTTGCTTGTTGAATTTGAGCGTGTAATGCGGCTTTCATTTGTGCCGCAGAAGGGGCTGCTGTTGCAGAACCAAACCCGTTGTTATTGAACGTCTGAGCTGAACCGTTGGTTGAGTTAGCGCCTGAAGCTCTTGTTGCGCCATTACCTGCAACATTTCCAGTCCCTGCGCCGTTACCTGTCGCATCACCTGCTACTTTAGTATCACCCACTAATTGACCTTTGGTGTCCATATTAGTGTTGCCTTTGCCTTTAAATGAGATGCTGAAGTCAACTTCGCCTGCCGCATCCCCTTTGCCTGTTGCCCAACCGTTTCCGTTTGCCGCGCCATTGCCTTTAGAAGCAACATTGCCTTGAGTATTTCCTGCTGTATTGCCCGCACCGTTGGTTACGCCTTTTCCGTTGTTAAAACCATCGAACCAGTTAGCAGAAGCGGTTCCTGTTAAAGCGATAAGGGCAACGAATGTAATTGTTTGTAGTTTCATGGTAGTGTATTTCCTAGCAGAATTATTTAAGTTAAATTGCCTCTATGGGCAGCCAATGAGAATATAATAATATTCTAATATAGGTTAGTCAAGTTTTTTTCTCATTTTTATTAAAGCGATAAAAACTGCTTGTTATTTAATTGGATAGATATTAGAAGTTGAAAAAATTATACAGAATCAAAGCTTAATCAAAGATGAAATTAGCAAAAAACCACTATTTTTTTAAAAAAAAGAGACGGATTACGTCATAAAAGCAGTCCCCGCAATTGCATTGAGGGTTTTTATCTTGATGTTTGAATCTGCTATAGTCTTTAGCAATATTAACGCCTAATTTGAGAGTTATTTGATGAGCGAAACCCCTAGCAATATAGAATTCACCGCCCCTGATGAAAGCAAAGTATTCCTTATCGAAGCACTGGATAAGAAGCAAAAAGAATTAGCGGCATTACCTGCGGATAGTGATACGTTAGAGCGTGCGGTATTACAATACGATATTGCTGAGATTATGTTGGATATTGCTCACCCTGAAATGCCAGAAAAGGCATGGGGATTGGCAAAAGATGCGTTTAATCGTTATAAAGCGCTAAAAGAATGGGAAGGCGCAGTACAGTGTTGTGATTTACTGTATCGTACCGAGCAACCGAGTTCGATTGTTGCTTTAGGCAATGGCTTGTGGCTAGCGATCACTTATCCTATTGATCCAGAGCTTACTATTGTGATGTTGAATAACTTGGTTGAAGATACGCCCGCTAAAGCAGATGGTGCTGCTGTTGCCGCTGTTTGCGCGCATTATATTGCAGATTTAAGGCTAGAAGGTGAGAAACGCGATAGTGTGATGTTTTTAACCATGAATCTGATTGCGAAAGTGGCGGAACGTCACAGTAATGTTAAAAGCCAAAGTCAGATGAATTTCTGGATGGATAAATTAGACCTTAATGATCCTAAAATTTACTTACCCCGCCTCGCACAAGTGATTGATGCGATTACTGATGAAAACTGGTGGTATGATCGTGATCAATTGCGTTCTGAGCTTCCTATCAATTAATAAGCTTATCTTTTTCGTGTCTAGGACGTGCTTCCTAACGTCAGTACACCCTACGAGACTATTGTTCTTTGGATAATATTTTTCTGAAAAACAGAGACTAATTAATCGCGACTAATTCAACATCAAAAATAAGTGTTGCGTTGGGTGGAATATCACGTCCTGCGCCGCGCGAACCATAGGCCATATTCGCTGGAATAATCAACGTACGCTGTCCCCCGACTTTCATTCCAACCACGCCTTGATCCCAGCCTTTAATGACACGTCCTGCGCCTAATGGAAAGACAAAGGCTGTGCCTCTATCACGGGAACTGTCGAATTTTTTACCGTGTTGTTTAGCTGAGTTGGGTTGGTAAAGCCAGCCTGTATAATGTACGGATACATTTTGACCTGTTTTAGCCGTTGCCCCGTCCCCTACTTTTACATCGGTTTTAGTGAAGGGAATCGATGCTTGCAGGTTACCAATAACGCGGGCTTCTTTTTCATTCTGAGGGCTTGGGTCGGTGCAAGCGCTGATAAAGAACGCGCTGAAGCAAAGCAGTAAAGCAGTAAAACATTGTTTTATTTTCATAGGGTATGAATCAGTAGGTTTTTGTTGGGCAATATTTTGATAGTACAGGTTTTGAGGGTGATTAGCATCCTCAAAAAAGAACCAACATTCAGCAAGTAATCCAAATATTTGTACTAAAAATGGCAGTCAGTGGTATCACAA
>JAGLBW010000138.1 GCA_023146545.1 Cocleimonas sp. | reverse complement strand
GAAGGCAACTCATCCCGCTAAAGCGACAGCAACGACAGTAAGGGAAGCAACAGAAGAGCGGGTTACGGGCGGGAGTTTAACCCTTTCAGAAGGGGATACCCACAGTCCGAAAGATAAACAAGCAGAAGAAGAGAGAAGAGAGAAGAGAAAAAAAGTACGAACGTCAATTGGCGATCACCGATTATCAGGTCATGGAAAAACGGATTAGGGGTTATGCAAAGAAAGAACAGTGCAGTTTTTCCGAGTGCTTAGAGAAAATGGGATTGGAGGGTCTTTGGCAGGGAATTCTGAATAAACTGGATGCCTTGGGTGAGATGCCGAAGGATCAAAGAGTGCCTATTGATTAGTTGAGCTTAAAGCCGTTCTTTTAGTCTTACCACCCAAGCTTATAATCTGTACTATCCTCTGTATCTATTTGTAGTAAAGGATATGATGATGCCATCGAATATCAGCAATAGGGCGAGTTTATAAATAATGGACAGTTTCTCAGGACAGGTTTTAGATTGGTATGATCAACACGGACGTAAGGATTTGCCGTGGCAACAGGATATTACGCCGTATCGTGTTTGGTTATCCGAAGTGATGTTGCAACAAACCCAAGTCAAAACAGTGATCCCTTACTTTAAAACGTTTACCCAACACTTTGCTCATGTACACGCCTTAGCCGAAGCACCCGAAGATCAAGTATTAAAATTATGGTCAGGTCTAGGCTATTATGCGCGGGCGCGTAATTTACACAAAGCGGCAAAACAAGTTTGTAATGATTTTGCTGGGGAATTTCCTGATACGATTGAAGCGATGCAATTATTAGCAGGGGTTGGACGTTCTACTGCGGCGGCTATTTTATCCCTTGCTTATCAACAGTCTCATGCTATTTTAGACGGCAACGTCAAACGGGTTTTAAGCCGTTATCATGCGATTGAAGGTTGGACAGGAAAAGCCGCTGTTTCAAAACAATTATGGCAGGTTGCAGAACAACATTTACCCTTATCGCGTCATCGGGATTATACTCAGGCGATGATGGATTTAGGTGCAACACTTTGCACTCGTCGCAACCCGCGTTGTCAAGACTGCCCTCTGAAAACACGTTGTACCGCCTTTAAACAAGGCAATATGACGGATTATCCTACCCCGAAGAAAAAACAAGCATTACCAGAAAAGCAAACCATTATGTTAATTTTAAAAGATCAACAACAGGCTGTTTTTATGGAAAAACGTCCACCGACAGGTATTTGGGGGAGTCTTTGGTGTTTTCCACAATTTGATAGCCAAGATGAATTAAACCAATGGTTGATACAACACGGTATTAAAGTAGCGAAAACACAACAGCTAGGCTTGTTAAGTCATACCTTTAGTCACTTTCGTTTACACATTGAGCCTTTAATTATGACTTTAGCATCCCCATTAAAAACAAGTGTGATGGACGATGAAATGTGCCTCTGGTATAACATCGACACCATATTTGAAGGGGGACTAGCAACCCCCGTACAGCACTTATTAAATCGTTTAAAACAAGGGAACAGACATGACTCGAATGGTTAACTGCGTAAAATTAGGCAAAGAAGTGGAAGGATTAGACAGCCCCACGTACCCAGGGGATCTTGGGCAACGTATCTTTGACGGTGTATCAAAAGAAGGATGGAAAGCATGGGTGGGACATCAAACGATATTAATGAATGAATACCGCTTAACCCCAATTAATCCAAAAGACCGTAAGTTTCTAGAAGAAGAAATGGAAAAATTCTTCTTTGGGGACGGTGGATCAGCCATTGATAACTTCACCCCTAAAGATAAATAAACACGCTGTGATTTTAGTCAACTTATTGAGCGAACGGCTGTTACGGTTCTCGATAAAAAAAGGTATCAACGCGCAGACTGTTGATACCGTTTAGGTTTGTAGGATTGGTTTAGAATTAATACTAACCCTACCAAGGGTTAACAGACTAATGGGTTCGATAACCTGCATGACAAGCAACGCATGCGGCGGTTATTTCTTGCAATGCTTTATAAGCAGGCAACGCCTCGCCTTCCTCTGCTTTAAGTGCAAACCGACTAGCGGCTTTATGCATCTGTGTCCCAATCGCCCCCATGGGTTTGGGCATAATTTTTCCCATATGCTTTGCACCGTGTGATCCCATTGAACTCATGCCTAAGCGGTGTTCGGCAACCTTTGCTGCTTTATCTAATTCATCTGCCGCCATATGAGTTAGAATTTCATTAATGGCTTTGAGATGATCGCGCATATTTGCTAATTGATGCTGTTGCATCATTTTGGGCATCTTAACGAATTCACGAGCATCATCATTTGCTCTACTCACAGTGCTGATGCCTAAGGAGAGTACAACGATATTGAATAGGGTTAAAATAGCTGACTTTTTTAACATTTTAATCATTCCAATAATTGATTATAAGAGAATTACTTCTTGTCTTTTACCTTGAACGTCGTAAAGCCTAATAACTCCCACGTTTGCATTCCCCCTCTAAAATATTTTATTTTATCGCTGGGGTAGCCGTATTTAACTAATATTTTAATGCTTTCGGGGGATTGTCCACACCACATGCCATTGCAAAACATAATTAAGGTTTTAGCGTTTGAAAAATCAAAGGCAGTCGCTGCTTTTCCTTCCACAATGGCTTCATCAATATCATCAATATCCATATCCTTTGCGCGTTTTACTCCAAATTGCGCTGTGAGTATCTTAACAATACCTTCTGTTGTTGCACCTTTAGACGGCACTAACGATGTCCAAGGGATATTGATTGCACTAGGAATTGTGCCTCGAATTAACCAATCAGGTGTCCGCGTATCCACCACTACAATCGACTCATCACCCGCTCCAATCTTCTTAAGGGCATGAATGACCTCAACTTCACCAATAGTCTCTACACCATTTTTTAAACTCATGGGTTGAATGCAAAAGGGAGGGCAAGCTCGCGAGGTTCTTGCAAAGGCAGGTAAAATGGTATGGTCATTGTCTTGGTGGCGTTTCACGACAATGGGTTTATTATTAACCTTAACGGTAACACTCATAATATCGGGGGTAATCCCAACAGGATCTCTTTCATCCGCCATTAATAGCGCGCTATTTAAAACGAAAGGCAGGCTAATCAGTGCAAGGGTTAGTTTTTTTAGTCGTCTCATAAATACTCCTTAGTTTAATTGCTATTCAGTCACAATCCTCATCAATGAGTTCCCGTTCACCATCGGCGGTATACAGCGCTTTATTGCCGAGTTTATTGTACTCAATGGGTTTTTCAGTGTGCGGCTTAGTGGGTGAAGACGAGTCGTCATCGCTACAGGCGGAAAGGGAGAGTAAAAACAAACTCAGTAAACTATAAAGAAGAACGTTACGCATTAATCAAAGCCCCTTAAATAAATTACATTATATTATTTGTTATGTTTTCAACCAGAACGTTGCAGGTCCATTGTTAATCAATGATACTTGCATATCTGCCCCAAACTTACCTGATTGTACGGTTGTTTCCAGTTGAGTTTCTGCTTGTTTTGTAAAATAGTCAAATAACAAACGCCCTTGATCAGGTTTAGCGGCAGAGGCAAAGCTCGGTCGTGTGCCTTTTTGTGTATTAGCAACCAAGGTAAATTGAGGCACAATCAATAACTCACCTTGAATATCCTTTAAGGATTTATTCATACGACCTGTTTCATCCTCAAAAATCCGATAACCGATAACACGCTCTACTAATCGCATCGCTTGCGGTTGTGCGTCCTCTCGTTCAACCCCTAAAAATAATAAAATACCACCATTGATTTGAGCAATGGATAACCCCTCAACATCAACCCGCGCAGCATCAACCCGTTGGATAAGTCCTATCATAGTTGGTGTATTATTTTTTTACTGGCTTCAATCAATGCGGCGGTGATCCCTGTCTCGCAAGCCGCATGACCTGCTTCTTGTACAATAAATAACTCCGACAACGGTAACGCTTGATGTAAAGCATAAGCTTGCGCTACAGGGCAAATCATATCGTAGCGCCCGTGAATAATATAACAGGGAATATCTTTTAATTTATCCGCGTGCTGGATCAACTGATCCTCTTCTAAAAAACCACGGTTCATAAAATAGTGTGCTTCTAAGGTCGCTAAGCCCAATGCGGTATGAGGATTAGAAAAATGATCCAACAAGCTTTTATGCGGTCGCAAGGTTGCGGTACGGGCTTCCCAAAGTGACCACGCCTTAGCCGCTTGCATACGTGCAATTTCGTTATTACCCGTCAAACGACGATAATAAGCGGACAATAAATCATCACGCTCTTCTTCTGGAATTGGAGCAATAAAATCTTGCCAATAATCAGGGTAAAACTGACTTGCTCCGTGCTGATAAAACCAATCAATTTCTTTTTTACCCGAAAAATAAATACCCCGTAGAATCATCCCCGAAACCTTATCAGGGTAAGCCTCTGCATAAGCCAGCGCCAGCGTTGACCCCCACGAACCGCCAGCAACCACCCATTGATCAATGCCAAAATATTTACGGATTTTTTCCATATCTTGAATTAAATGTTGGGTTGTATTTTGACGTAATTCAGCATGAGGTTTAGAACGACCACAACCGCGTTGATCGAATAAAATAATACGGTATTTTTCAGGGTCAAAAAGTTGACGATGATAAGACTCACACCCTGCACCAGGCCCACCGTGTAAAAAAATAATAGGAACTCCTGTTGCTTCACCACACTCTTCAACATAAATATTATGCAAATCATCAACAGGCAGATAAAAATGCCTATTTTCATGAATCGGGGGGAATAACTCTGACATCGTAAATTTCCTGTTTTAAAATTTTGCTTATCTTAACGTATTATTTATTCAGTGGTCGGTCTATTTATTCACTACCGTACACTTTTACAAACAGCCTTTGATAAA
>JAGLBW010000137.1 GCA_023146545.1 Cocleimonas sp. | reverse complement strand
CCCCCTTCTTAAGTCGTGTATCCGAGGAATAAATTCCTCTTAATAGTGTTATCGATGCGTAATGCACCTGTCTCTATCCACAACATCCTTCACTTATACCACATTCTGAGTTGGATCTTTCTGCGGCTAAACAGCTTGTTTGAATTGTTGAAAGTAAAATATTTACCTTCGTATCATTGGCTTGTATATCACCTATTGTAAACAAACTGAAAACAGGTATCTCGTGCCAATCTAACTGGTATTCAACTAATACTTCTGCGGTTTTAGGGTCTTTTATTTTATCGATAACCGATTGGCTTTGTTTCAAAATGTGATGAGCTGTATCTGTTGTCACACGGTGATCGTAATCCTTACCTGTCCATAGTTGAAAATGGACTCGTTCTTCTGTTCTGGTTTGACCACCGCAATCAATTAAATGCCGTTTCACTACGCCTATATCGGTAATGTGAAAAGAGACTGGTACTGTTTCTCCATTCGGTAACGTGAAAATGATCGCTTTTTTTGGGTTAGCGGCTAAGGTGTTTTTTACGTTTTCAAAGTTCATAATATTCCTTTTTGACTCGTTTTTTGAAATGTTTATTTACTGTTCACTAAGGTAGACGTAGTAAGGCAAAAAAAGATGCAAAATATTAAGCGTAAGGAAGAATACTTGTAAAGCACATTAGAATAATGATGTGACAATATCATCAAATGACGGGGGCTATCACCTTTTGATATTGTCTTTTTGCTAAAGCTGACGTTGAGTATTGGCTAAACTAATAGCTTCATTACTTTAGTATAGTGGGCTCTTTCCCAGTCGTCTAATGTGGTTTCTGTATCGTGTTCTGTTCTTCTTTTGGTGGCATTAAACGTCTTTTCTAATTGTGCGTGAGGAATAATGGCGATTCCTTCTTCATCCGCGACCACAACATCATTAGGGTTCACTGTCACGGAGCCACAGCAAATCGGCTGGTTTAGTGGGGCGATAAATTCTTTAATCCCTGGCTTTGCTACACAGCCTCGTGCATAAATGGGAAATTTAACCGCTCTAATTTCATCAATATCTCTGACCACACCGTCAATAATCATCCCTGCTATGCCTCTTTTTTGAGCAATACTACAGACGTTTCCTCCTGCTACAGCATAGGAGTCATCACCCGCATCAACGACTAAAATAGCGCCCGCGGGTGCTTTGTAAATAGCGGCATGGAGCATTAAATTGTCGCCTGCGGTGAGTTGTACGGTATAGGCTGTTCCTGCAATACGCGGCATACCTTGCCATAAAGGCTTAATGTGATAGTCGATCAGTTGTTGACGGGGTAACTCATCGGCGTATTCGGTGGTGGCGTAATTGGCGAAGGGTAAATCAGAGGGGGAGGTGGTTTTAGACATGAGGTGGCTCTAAATTAATATAGAAAAATGAAACGGCTGTCTTTTGAAGGTTAGGATTGACGCAAACGTAAGGCATTACCTTCAAAGCTTATGCCGCCCCAAGATGTTGTTATAAACTGTCGGATATTTTGATGATTATCAGCTTCGGGGTGTTGCAGTACATCATTACGGTAATAAGCACCAAAACATGCGAGTGTTTGTTGTTGGTCGAACCCTTGCTGTTTTGCAAAGGTAAATAGTTTGCATGAGCCTGAATTTTCCCCTGCTTTATTGTATAGGTCACCATTAGTAAACGCGGTTTCTGTCATCTCATATAAGATGTCGATCACATTTAGGGTGTCGCTAAATTCAAGCTGATCAGGTGTGGTATTGAGTTTGTCTAAAAAAAGTTCAAGGTTCATAATTTATCGTGTGACTAGATCAATATAGGGGTTCTTGACAATAACAAAATAGGGAGAGGAAGTTAATCGCTCATTAGTGTTTATTGCCTTGTTTAGGAACAAAAAACCCAAGCAGCAGCCCTTTTGTATCAATAGGCTAAACAATACGACACTGTAAACGATGATTAGCTGTGGTGTGATGAATAGGGGCTTTGTTATCTTAAAGCACATGATAAGGCAAAAATAGATGCTTTACGTTATTAATTCAGTCACTAAATCTGCTGCTAACCAAGTATGGATAAAGCCTGCAACCCGTGCGGGGGCGTGTTCTTCATCTACCCATTCGCAAACCCCTTCACAAAGGGCAGCAAAACTATTTCCTTTCATCACATGATCTAATGCCCATGCTTCATCCACGGCTAAGGAACGGTAATAGGTTTTCAATTGTTTCCGCCAAACTAACCATGCGATGGGATACTCCGATATTTCAAAAGGAATTTGTTTACCCTGATTGTCAATCACTGACCATAATTGGGGAACATTCCATTCTAAATCCAAACGGGCAACCGAAGGGTGCAACCGAAAGCGTAAATCAGCCCATGCTTCGGGTTCAATGGTTTGTGCTGCGTCTAAATCAAGCGTAGGCGTATCGTTAGCATCAAAGGCGGCACGTAAACACCATTCGAATTGTGCCATCTCGGCTAATAGGCTGTTATCGGGACGCTGCTGTGCTAAAAAGGCCTCTAAATGACTACCAAAATAACGGATTGAAAAATGTTCTGAGGGATAAGCACGAATATAAATCAGGCTCTTTTGATAAAAGGCATCATCGCCTAATAAGGTATGTACTGAAGGGTAATTATCGGAGAGCGCATCAATTAAACGATAGCGGTAAGCATTGGCATAAACAGAGAGCCTTAAATCAACACTGACTTTTTTTGTGCCGAAGACATGGTTGGAAATATCGCCTGTTTCGGTTTGCAACCATTGCATCATCTTGCGCTGTAAAGCTAATAAGTTTGACATTATTTAGCCTCCAGAACAGCGGATGAAATCTGTTTCATTTGTTCGTATTCTTGCAATAATTCGGATAAGTCGGGGATTTTATCATCACGCTCAATCATGGCAGAAACAGCACCAAACTGTTGAACCGCTTCCTTATAAAGCGCCCAAACCGAGGGCACAATGGGGTGGTCGTGGGTGTCAATAATGTAATCACCATAATCACTATGACCTGCTAAATGATGCTGTTGTACCCGTGCTTTTGGTAGGCCTTTTAGATAATCCAAAGGGTCAAATTCATGGTTGACTGCGCTCACGTAAATGTTATTAATATCCAGCAATAAGAGGCAGTCGGCTTCTTCAGCAACAGCACTTAAAAACGACCATTCTGTCATTTCAGATTGAGTGTAGCTGATATAGCTGGATACATTTTCAATCAGAATACGTTGTTCTAAAATGTCTTGAACTTGTTTAATACGATCAGCAACGTGTTGTACCGCTTCGCTGGTATAAGGCAAGGGTAATAAATCGTGGGCGTTAACACCGTCTACCCCTGTCCAACATAAATGATCGGAGATCCAGTGGGCATTAATGCGTTGGGATAAGGCTTTAAGTTGTTTCAGGTATTCGAGATTTAAAGGGTCACTGCTACCAATGGATAAGGAAACCCCGTGCATCACCATCGGGTAGCGTTCATTAATCGCATCAAGAAAATAAAGGGGTTTGCCACCATCGACAAGGTAGTTTTCGGTTAATATTTCAAACCAATCAACCGCAGGTGAGGTGTCTAGAATGGTTTGATAGTGTTCTTTTCTAAGGCCTAAACCAAAGCCAAGGTAAGGTAATGTCATTTTATTATTTTTCAATTGGAATGAATCCCAAAGAATAACATTACCCCTTCCTTTTCTTAGGGTTAATCTTTAAGCCGTTGCGTTAAAGATCAACCTGACAGAACGCCTCTTATAACCCTTGGCTTTGTAGGTATTCTTCATAAGTGCCGTGGAAATCAACAATGCCTTCAGGGCTAATTTCTAAAATACGCGTGGCGATGGAGGAGACAAACTCACGGTCATGGGAGATAAACAGCAACGTGCCGTCGTAATTTTCCAAGGCGAGGTTAAGGGATTCTATGGATTCCATATCCAAGTGATTGGTTGGCTCATCCATGAGTAAAATATTGGGTTTTTGTAAAATCAATTTACCAAAGAGCATTCTGCCTTGTTCGCCCCCTGAGATGACTTTAACTGATTTTTCGCTGTCTGCTTTAGAGAACAATAAACGACCTAAGGTGCCACGTACCACTTGTTCATCATCACCGTCTTTACGCCAATGCGTCATCCAATCAAATAAATTGGTGTCTTCAGCAAAATCAGTCGCATGATCTTGAGCAAAGTAACCGATGCTGGCATTCTCTGACCATTTTATTTTACCTGCACTGGGTTCTAATTCACGATTTAAACAGCGTAGCAAGGTCGTTTTTCCCACACCATTTGCACCAATAATGGCGATGCGCTCACCAACATTCACCATCAGATTGAAATCTTTAAACAAGTCAACGTCATTATCGTAATGTTTAGCCAGCTCTTTAATGTTTAGGGCTTGACGAAACAGCTTTTTTTCAATTTCAAAACGAATATAAGGGTTAACACGACTAGAAAGTTTAACTTCGGCTAATTCTATTTTATCAATTTGTTTCGCACGTGAGGTGGCTTGTTTAGCTTTGGAGGCATTGGCAGAGAAACGGCTGACAAACTCTTTTAGCTCCGCTATTTTAGCTTTCTTTTTAGCATTATCAGAGAGTAACCGCTCTCGTGCTTGAGTGGCAGCAAACATGTAATCATCATAGTTACCGGGGTAGACGCGTAATTCACCGTAGTCTAAATCCGCCATGTGAGTACAGACACTGTTTAGAAAATGGCGATCATGCGAAATAATCACCATTGTGCTTTTGCGGTCATTAATAATATCTTCTAACCAGCGAATGGTATTGATGTCTAAGTTGTTGGTTGGCTCATCAAGCAGTAAAATATCAGGGTCAGCAAACAATGCTTGTGCTAATAATACCCGTAGCTTCCAACCGGGGGCAACCTCACTCATTGAACCATTGTGTTGTTCTAAGGGAATACCCACCCCTAAGAGTAATTCACCCGCGCGTGATTCTGCGGTATAGCCGTCCATTTCACCGAATTGAACTTCTAAGTCGGCGACTAACATACCTTCTTCTTCACTCATTTCGGGCAATGAATAAATACGATCACGCTCAACTTTAATTTCCCATAATGGCTTATCCCCTTTGATCACCGCATCCAGTACAGTAAAATCTTCAAAGGCAAACTGATCTTGACCCAGTACCGCAAAGGATTCATCCGAATCCATCGAGACATTGCCTGCAGTGGGTTCGAGTTCACCCGATAGGATTTTCATAAACGTGGATTTACCACAGCCATTTGCCCCAATTAAACCGTAGCGGTTTCCTTCTCCAAATTTAACGGAGATATTTTCAAATAGAGGCTTTGCCCCAAATTGCATTGTAATATTGGCGGTAGAAATCATGATAGTTACGCATTATAAGTGGTTAATAGTTCTGGGCAGGGAATTTAGCGTGCTAAGGGGAAAAGCTCAAGGTTAATGTGAGTCTTTTAGTTTTTCTTCAGGTGCTTGTTGTACAATCATACGCTTATCATCAATTGCTCTAATCTGTTGAGCCGTTTGATGGGAAATAACCCGACATTGTCCCTTTAAAAAAGCTAACGCTAATGAACCCTTGGCTAATTGCTCTAACTGTTCTTCAGAAACATAGGTATATTTAACGGTCTTACCCATCACAAAATTATAGCGTTCATTCGCTTCATCAGCATTTAATGTATTTTCATTAATTAATTTGCTAATTTGTATATTACGCTCTTTTTTCAATCGGTTGGCTTCTGCTCTTGCCTTTTTGAGACGTTGGCGCTCTTGCTTTTCCTCTCTTGCTCGCTGACGATAAAATCGCTCAAGTTCTGACAGCTGCTTTTTAGGCGCTGTTTTTGTCTTATTGGGGGATAGTGATGTCGGTTGGGTGGGCTGTTTCTGAACAGGTTTGCTTTCAGAAAGTCCTGCTTTTAATAATTGATCACGCAATGAGCTCATAATGGTATAACAGTAGGTGTAGGCATTAAAAACAAAATCACTCCATACGTTATGAGTGGGGTGATTAACTCAATATAGGTTCATCTCAATATCACTCTCTTTGAAAACGCTTGCTTTATAGCCTTACTTAACAAAATTGCTGACACACTCGATTCTCAAAAAGCTTAATCTGTGAAGCTCTATAGTCTATAAAAGATAGTAACAAATTAGAATTTATCAATCACCACCTAAACAATGATCACGCCTTATGAATAAAAACTGGTCTGAAAAGCAAAAAATACGCACAGGAAAATTTATTAGCCTGATTTTACGTCACCATCCTGAAAACATTAACCTAAGCCTTGATCCTTCAGGCTGGGTATCTGTTGATCAATTACTAAGGGGTATGCAACAACAAGGACATGCTATCACTCAGGAACAGTTAGAAGAGCTGGTTGCAGGAAATGATAAACAACGCTATGGCTTTAATGCAGATAAAACACGTATTCGGGCAAATCAAGGACACTCGGTAAAGATCGACCTGCAATTAGAGAGCATAAAACCCCCTGATCTTTTATATCATGGGACAGCCTCACGCTTTATGAAAGCCATTCAACAACAAGGTTTACAGAAACTGCGTCGTGAGCACGTTCATTTATCAACGGATAAAAACACTGCTTGGAATATCGGCTCACGTCATGGATTACCCATTATTTTAAAAATCTATGCCGACGTAATGTACCAAGCAGGTTTTGAGTTTTATTGTTCTGATAATGGCGTTTGGTTAACGGAGCATATTCCAACAAGTTATTTTTCTACTATACCTAAACCGTGAAGCCTAAAAAAATTCTTCGGGTAGCGGTTCCTCGTCCCCTTTATTCTTTATTAGATTATCAATGCTCGGAAACCTTAACCGTTCAACAGGGGTGTCGTGTAAACGTTCCTTTAGGTTACGGTACTAGCATTGGTATAGTCGTAGAAATAACGGATAAAAGTGAGTTTAAACGCTTGCGTAAGGTGTTATCTGTACTGGATAAAAAGCCCTTAATCGAAAAAAGTGCATTAGCCTTATTGTATTGGGCGAGTCGCTACTATCACCACCCTGTGGGTGCGGTAATTTTTAATGCCATTCCCATCAGTTTACGCAAAGGCAAAGCATTGCCTATGATGACGTTATGGCAAATTAATACCGATACGTTGGATACCGCCGCGTCGTTATTAGATCGAGCGCATAAACA
>JAGLBW010000136.1 GCA_023146545.1 Cocleimonas sp. | reverse complement strand
GCGTTACAAAAAAAAGAGCTTATACAAGCAAAACAGGTTGAAGCTCGTTTTATTCCTTCTGTGTGTGATAACGCTCTCGAAGACAATAAAACCATTATTTTAACGGATGAACAGCAAACCATCCTGAGCACCTTGGATAGATTTTATCAGGATAAACGTATCAAGCCCGTGCTATTACATGGCATTACAGGCAGTGGTAAAACAGAAATTTACCTACGTACGATTAAACCTATCCTAAAACAGAAACAGCAGGTGCTGATTTTAGTGCCCGAAATCGGTTTAACCCCCCAGCTCTTTCAACGTTTTCAACACTATTTTCCACACGATACCGTTGCAGTCACTCACTCTGCTCTTTCAAAAAGTGAACGCACACTGATTTGGCAAGCGGTAAAAAACCAACACATTGATATTCTAATCGGAACACGCTCTGCCGTTTTTGCGCCACTGCCCGTATTAGGTATTATTATTGTTGATGAAGAGCATGATAGTTCCTTCAAACAACAAGAAGGGTTTCGCTATCATGGACGCGATTTAGCGGTAAAACGAGCCTTTGACCTGAATATTCCCATTATCTTAGGCAGTGCAACCCCTGCTCTAGAATCGTTACAAAATGTTGAACTCAAACGCTATCATTATTTACGGTTAAATAGCCGACCAGGGACACGTAAACGTCCTGAAGTAGTGGTCTATGATATTCGAGGGGAATCACTAGAAGCAGGGCTTTCTAGCTTATTACTTAAAAAAGTCAAACAGCATATTAAGGCAGGCAATCAAGCCATGTTGTTTTTAAACCGCCGAGGTTTTGCACCGCTTCTCTATTGTCCAAGCTGTGGTTGGCACGCCAGTTGCCCATCGTGTAATACTAATATGACCTATCATGCAGGGCAACAAAAAACCATCTGTCATCATTGTTACTACCAACAAGCTGTTAAATCCACCTGTCCCGAATGTCACCACGAGGGCATTACGACCCAAGGACAGGGAACAGAACGTATCGAACATGTATTAACTTCTCGCTTTCCCGAAACCCCTGTAATTCGCATTGATCGTGACACCACCAATCGTAAAGATGCCCTAAATAATAAACTCAAAGTTGTCAACCAAGGTAAACCCGTGATACTAATAGGTACGCAGATGCTAACCAAAGGACATGACTTTCCCAACTTAACCTTAGTGGGTATTTTAGATATTGATCAGGCTTTATCCAGTATGGATTATCGCGCCCAAGAACAATTAGCACAGCAAATTGTTCAAGTCAGTGGACGTGCAGGTCGAGGCGAACACAAAGGACAGGTTTTATTGCAAACATCTCAACCCAAACATCCCTTACTGACCCATTTATTAAGCAAAGGTTATTTGAATGTTTGTCAACAATTGTTGTCTGAACGTGAGATGTGGAACTACCCCCCCTTTGGTTTTCAAGTACTCATCCGTACTAGTTCGATTGATCAAATAGAAGGGCTAAATCTTTTGTATCAATTAAACAATGAGTTAACAGTAGAATGCCAACAAATCCCTGATATATCTTTATTCGGGCCTGTTGCTTCACCATTGGAAAAGAGAGCCAATCGTTACCGTGCTCAACTGTTGATCAGCTCAAAAAACCGTAGGGTTTTACATCAAACATTATCAAATTCAATCACTAAACTACAACACTATAAGAAACCAAGTGATATTCGATGGTCGGTTGATGTTGACCCCTTGAGTATGCTGTAAATCTTTGTTATTTTTAAATATTACTATATTCAGATAGACTTTTTTACAACAGTAATTTACTATTAATTTACGCTGAATGAAGGCTGAACTCAGTCCTTCTCTTAATATCTATTTAAGATAAAAACTAAGATTACAACTATTTTCAAATGCTTACATAAATAATAAGAAACTAGAGGGATATAATAAACTACTCCAAACTGACACCATGGTTTGGAGCGCTCACTGGTGTTGAAACAAAACGGTTAGCGAGAGCTTTATTCCTTTAATTAATTACACTCAAAATGGTATGGGTCAATGTACGTAGATTTTAAAGAAGAAACAGAAATGCAATCAGGTCTTGGTGGTGGTCTACTTTGGATGCTATCGGGAATTATGATGGGCTTATTGGCTGGGCTAGCCATGTATTATTTCTCCAATCGTGGTATTCCTAGTGTCGATGCTGCTAATGCAGCGCCCGAAGGGCAAGTGGCATCAAATGATAGTTCAAAAAACACAGCGGATCTTTTTAATAAACAGGTAGGTTCTGCCTTTGGTCAGTCGAATCAAAAGAAAGCACCCGAAGATCTAATGGTAGCCTCTTTAATTGATAAAAACAACAAAAAAGAAGAGGTTAAACAACGTCCTAGTTTTAGTTACTATGCCGTCTTGCCTGATTTAAACGTCCCGATACAAACGATTCGTAATCCTACTCCCAAGGAAATAGAAAAAGCGGAAGCAGAGAAAATCCGTAAACGAAAAGAAAGAGATGAAGCCTTGCAAGCCTCACTCAATCCAGAAACGGAAAAAAAAGAAACTAAAGCCGTTAGTGATTCACGCTATCGATTACAAATTGCCTCATTTAAACAACGCAAACACGCTAACCGTGAAAAGCGTCGTTTAAAGCGAAAAGGTGTTTTATCGATTGTTGAAGAAAGACGCATAAGAAGCAGAAGATGGTACCGTGTCATTACCAACGCAATTGATGAGAATCAATTAGCCGAATGGAAAAGTCGAGTTGAGATACTAGGGCATAAACCTTTAGTTATTCCAGTAGATTAAACAATAATGACACAACTACAGAGGCTGCTCTCAAACAGCCTCTACGCCTTATAACACCCTCTGCTTTGAACACATCCTCCTCTGTTTTCTAAATTTATTTCCATGCCGTTTGTGATTGATAAAGTAAATGTTTTTACCCCGTTTGTCGGGTAAATTTCAGTCAATTAAAGAGTCTAGGGATTGATCTTTTAATAGATCAAGGTGGCAATTACCGATTAAATTATGGGTGTCCTATTATATTGTAATTTCTAAATAAATTTGGAAACGAGTTGATAATCATGTTGGAAATTTAATTTAGGAGTCTCCTAACGCTTCTTAATCATTACCCCATAACCGCCAGAGCATAGAGACTCTCATCCAAATCCTGTTGTTTTTCTGTTAGTTCACCTAGCTCTTCGTTTAACCAAGGGAAAAGTGTTCCTTGAATTGTTAGCCAAGTTTGAGATAGTCCCTCTAATAAATTGCTCATGATTTGCTCCTTTGTCGTTTTCTAACCCTATTTTACAGGCATTTGGAGTAAGTCATTTTTCAATTTTTAGGCTATCTGCCTCGAATATCCCCTTAATTTTGCAAGTGCCTCCTGCGTTATCCTTTTGTTTTATACTGAACCACTTCTTTTGAGGGTATTTCTAGAAATACCCTTTGAGACTGTTTCGAATTTATTGTTCAGAAAGCTTAAACTCATCCCAAAGTGAACTGACATCGTAATCCAACGCTTTGGCTTTTTTAGCCCAAAGAGCACACGTTTTTAAATCCTTTTCAATCCCCGTACCATGACAATAGAGTCTGGCTAAAGCATAAAGCGGAGCGGCTTCACCTTTAGCTACCGCCTTGGTATACCACTCAATTGCCTTTTTCGTATCTTGTTTTGTCAACGTTCCCTTTAGATAAATTTCCCCCAAAGCATATTGAGCAATATCATCATCCTGTTCAGCTGCCTTGGTATACCACTCAATCGCTTTGTCGCCTTGTTTTTCCTCCTGATAAAGCTGAGCTAGCTCGATTTGGGCATCAATCGAATCTTTTTTAGCGGCTTTTTCATACCATAAGATCGCTTTGGCGGTATCTTTTTCAACCGCTTTGCCTTTTTTATAGAGTGTTGCCAGCTCAATTTGAGCATCTAATAAACCCTGTTCGGCAGCCTGTTCAAACCAAGATAATGCCGCTTTATACTCCTCTTTTTCATAAGCGATACTCCCAAGATAAAGCTGTGCTTCGGCATTGCCTTCCTTAGCAAGCGGCGTAAAGCCTTCAGAAGCAGAGTGATAATCTTTTTTATCATAAGCGGTTACAGCATCTTTAAAACTATCAGCACGGACATTCCCCGTCACTATAAAAGTAAATATAAGCAATACGCGTAATATAATGCGTCTCTCCATGACTATCTCCTGTTTTTATGGTGATAATATAGACAAAAAAGGGTTAAAAAACTAACGATAATTTATATTAAATAGCTTTAGCGAGTAGCTGAAAAAGAGATTTTTAGCTATAAAAGATAAACTTGGGGTAGCTTTTTGTACGTAAAAAAGGCAATCGTTAAAGTCTACTGATATTCAGTTATACTTTTTCTTTTTAGCTAATTTTTTTCTTTTTTCTGTATTTAAGAATTGCTAATAAAGAGGCAGTCAGGCTCTATATTTTATTTTTTACTGCTTTTAACCCTATAGAAGAACAGCCGCCTAGATCAATTGCTTAAAACCCTTTATGATATCGAAAAATTATAATATTCAATGGCTCAAAATGGTTTCTCATTTAATTTCTCACCCACAAACACCGTGTCACTGGGTTGATCGCCTTGATTGTGATGTGATATGGAAAACATCCGATAGCTTACAGTTGTGCTATCAATTAGTTGGAGCTCTTGATCAACTTATTATTCCTCCTGTAACAACACCCTCTACTTTGCAAGATAATTTATGGCAACGGACTTGTTTTGAGGTATTTATAATGCTTGACGGTGAGTCGGCTTATACGGAGTTTAACATTTCACCGTCGGGTGAATGGGCGGTGTATTATTTTAGTGACTACCGTAAACGAACATCAAAAAAAATAAGTCAAGCACCTGAAATTAAGCGAATGTCATCTTCTGACTCTATTGAAATGACGGTTTTATTATCTCCTCTGCATTTACCTTATAACCCTAATAAAAAAACCGTTCGACTCGGTTTAAGCACGGTGATTGAAACACAGGATCATCAGCACGCTTACTGGGCTTTAAATCATCCTTGTGAACAGGCTGACTTTCATCATATCGAAAGCTTTAGCTTACCTTTAACGCCCTCTACTTGAGTCACACCATGAAATTTGGTCTTGATCGTTTTATTGAAGACAGCAACTTACGTCGCCCTTTAAAAGGCAAGCGGGTTGCTTTATTAGCGCATCCCGCTTCGGTGACTGAGACCCTAACCCATGCTCTTGATGCCTTAGCCGCATTGCCTGACATGAAATTAACCGCAGCGTTTGGGCCACAACACGGTTTACGTGGGGATAAACAGGATAATATGATGGAGTCTAGCGATTATTATGACCCTTATCATCATCTTCCTGTCTTTAGTTTGTACGGCGAAGTGCGTCGTCCTAGCGATGAAATGATGGATCATTTTGATGTGCTGTTAGTGGATTTACAGGATTTAGGCTGTCGTATTTATACCTTTATTACTACTTTACGTTATGTTTTAGAAGCGGCGGCTGCAAAGGGCAAAGCGGTGTGGATTTTAGAGCGTCCCAACCCTGTCGGTCGTCCTATTGAGGGTTTAACCCTTCAAGCGGGTTGGGAAAGTTTTGTTGGTGCAGGTGCAATCCCGATGCGGCATGGCTTAACACTGGGAGAATTAGCTCACTGGTTTATTGCGACGCTAACGCTTGATGTTGAGTGTCAGGTGATTAAATTACAAGGTTGGCAACCACAAGCCGCTTTAGGTTACGGCTGGCCTTTAGGTGAACGCACATGGGTTAACCCCAGTCCGAATGCGCCTAATTTATGGATGGCACGCAGTTATGCAGGTACCGTGATGTTAGAAGGGACAACGTTATCAGAAGGACGTGGCACAACGCGACCGTTAGAGCTTTTTGGTGCGCCTGATATTGAGGCGCGAGCGTTGATCAAGACAATGAAACAGCTTGCGCCGCAGTGGCTACAAGGCTGCCAGTTAGGTGAAATTTGGTTTGAACCCACCTTTCATAAGCATCAAGGCACGTTATGCTCAGGCGTACAGATTTACGTTGAAGCATCAGTCTATCAGCATCATCACTTTAAACCGTGGCGACTGCAAGCCCTCGCTTTTAAAGCCTTGCGGGTGTTATACCCTGACTATCCTTTATGGCGTGATTTTCCTTATGAGTATGCGTTAGGAAAATTACCCATTGATGTCATTAATGGTTCACCCTTGCTCCGCGAATGGGTTGATGATGCGGAAGCAACGGTAGACGACTTAGAAGTATTAGCACAGCGTGATGAAGCCGCATGGCAGGATGAAATAGAACCCTTTTTATTGTATTAAAGCACCAAGGTTTCTTGTTCTAAAAGGGCGGATTGTTCGCGTAAACTGAGGATATGATCATCCCAATAGCGTGGACTATAAAACCAAGGAAAGGCGAGTTTAAACGCAGGGTCTTCGGCCCGTTTAGCTAACCATGCCGCATAGTGAATCATTCTTAAGGTGCGTAATGCTTCAATTAAATGCAATTCTCTGGGGTTAAAGTCTCGAAATTGGGTATAACCTTTAAGAACATCGTTTAAACGTGCCGCTTGATAGTGATAATCACCTGATAAAAACATCCATAAATCTTGAATAGCTGCACCCATACGCGCATCATCAAAATCAACAATATGAGGAATGCCTTCTCGCCATAAAATATTACTGGGATGGCAATCGCCATGCAGTCGTATAAAATTAACCTGACCTGCTAATTCAAATTTATATTCAATTTTAGGGATTAAATCTTTAATTAAAGACGCATAAACACTTTCTAATTCGAAAGGAATTAAATGTTGCTTTAATAAGTATTGCGAAGGGTTTATTCCAAAGTGTTCAATATCTAAGGTAGGACGGTATTTAAAAGGGCGTTGTTCACCGTATAAATGAATCCGTGCCAGAAAACGCCCAATGACTTCTAATTGTTGAGGATTATCTAGCTCTGGTGTTCGTCCTCCTTTTTGTGGGTACAGAGAAAAACGGTAGTGTCCATAGTGGTGCAATGTTTTTCCTTTCGCGTTAACAAGTGGTGCAACAACGGGAATCTCATCCTGTGCTAGGGCAAGTGTTAGTTCATGCTCTTCTAAAATGGCTTGATCTGTCCAACGTTGCGGACGGTAAAATTTGGCAATCAAAGCAGGTGCGTCTTCAATCCCAATTTGATAGACCCTATTTTCATAACTATTTAAGGCTAATAGCTGACTATTACAACGATAGCCTTGGCTTTCAATAGAGTCTAATATTGTATCAGGCGTTAAATATTGAAACCCAATCAGGTTTTCTATGGTCTTCATTAAGGTTTATACCTAGGTTGCTATTAATTACAGTTATAATGATAAGTCTAATTCAAGGTTTTAAAAAAAAATAAAAAAAATTGGCATCTTTTTCTCTAGTTTAGAAGATAGACTTACTTTTTATCAATTTATTTGTGTATCCTTGAATATTAATATCAACCTCGTTTAATCGGATAAAGGTCACTGAATTTCTTGAATTTTATTTTTGAAAAAAACCACCATTTTTATCTTTAGTTGATGATAAAGAACAACCTGTTTTTGGCAGTCGTTTTTCTAAAACCAGCGTGCTCTGATACACGCTAACCTCTCACCAAGACACCGATGAGGCTGTCTACCATCAAGGTATATTACGAGTA
>JAGLBW010000135.1 GCA_023146545.1 Cocleimonas sp. | reverse complement strand
AAACCTCAACGAATGAAGCTAAAGGTATACTTTTTAACGCAGAACAGAACAGCAAACTATTTCTACAGATAACAAGGCAGTGCATTTTATTAGTCTTTTAATCCATTATAAAAGAAGAATCATGTATTGGCATTGTTTATGCCAATCAGAATAATTAAATTGGATCAATACTCAGTATTTTAGGAGGATTTTATTTTGGGAAATAAAATAATTATTATTGCTATTTTTATTATTATGTTAATGGCGGTTTTATTCTTAGTTTCAACACCTAACAATGAATACAGTCAGATTGAAAAAAAGAGTATAAACCCGCCTACGATTACTTGATATTATTTATCTACAATAAATTAAAAGGGTATCCTTATTTAAAACTTAAGGCTTATAATCCGCCTCATCTTGTAATAAAAAATGTTCGCGGGACTCTGCTTCAACAAAAATGCGTTTAACATGAGTAAAACGTGCTTTAATGCGCTGATCTAGTAAAGCAATGGCACTTTCTACATCATCCGAGGAGGCGCTTTTCTTAAAATCAGCACTAATATTAACGAGGATATAATCAGGTCCCATGTGCAGGGTTAACACTTCGTTGGTGCGTTCGATAGGCTCAATTTGATTAATCATTATTTTGATAGCGTCCACAATCTCAGGGTGGGCGCTTTCACCAATGAGTAACCCTTTGGTTTCTTTTGCCATCCATAACGCAGTGAAAGCAAGAATAAGCCCAATAATAATCGAGGCAATCCCATCAAAAGCCGCAATACCTGTGATTTGTGCTAACCCGATACCAATAAAAGCAACCACTAAGCCTAGCATTGCTGCCCCATCTTCAAACAGCACCACAAACATTGAAGGATCTTTGCCTCGTTTCACCGCTTCAACATAGCCCAGCTCCCCCTTGGTTTTTTTGAATTCTTTTAAGGCAATATTGAAGGCAACACCTTCGAATAAAAAGGCAAGTGCTAAAACAATATAGTTAATGGTGGGATCACTGAGTTGGGCAGGATGCAGGACATGATGAATACCTTCATATAAGGAGATACCTGCACCTAAGGCGAAAATTAAGATCGCTACCACAAAGCTCCAAAAATAGATTTCTTTTCCGTGTCCAAAAGGAAATTCTTTATTCGCAGGACGTGCGGCTTGTTTCATACCGTAAAGTAATAAGAACTGATTACCTGTGTCCACTAAGGAATGAATTCCTTCGGAAAACATTGCCGCACTGCCTGTATAAGCAGAGGCTATAAATTTAGTGATTGCAATTAAAGCATTACCGACTAAGGCGGCAAAAATAACTTTTTTGGAGGATGATGCTGACATTACAGTCCTTTTAAGAAGTGTTGAATAACATGCCCTGCTAGGTGCAAACCAAACAGCGAGGGTAAATAGGAGAGCGTACCGTTCACTGATCGAGGGTGGGCGCTGGCATCCTCATCAATAGGACGATGGGCTGTCCCTTTTTTTGGAATTTCCGTTGAAAAAATAACAGGATAATTAAGGTTTCCACCCGCTTTTCGCATCCGTTGACGCATCATTCGCGCTAAAGGACAAATACTGGTTTTATCCAATGTTGAAAGATAAATTTTATCTGTTTTAATGCGCCCACCCGCCCCCATGCTAGAGATAATGGGAACCTGTTGCTGTTGACAAGCAACGACCAGCGCCACTTTGCTAGAGATCGAATCGATACAATCAATCACATAATCAAACGCAGTGTTTAAGAGCACCGTATTGATATTATCTTCTTTAATAAAGGCATCAATGATGGTTATTTGTAACGAAGGATTGATGTCTAAAGCCCGCTGTCTCATTACCTCGACTTTGGGTTGTCCAATGGTTGAATGTAGCGCGACTAATTGGCGGTTAATATTAGATTTGCTCACCACATCATGATCAACTAAGGTGACTTTCCCTATCCCAGCACGCACAAGCGCTTCGACCACAAAACTACCGACACCACCAATCCCTGCAATTAAAAGGTGTTTATGCCGTAAAAAATATAGATTTTCTTCACCAATCAATAACTGAGTCCGTTCATGTATGCTCATGACCTATTTCACCTTTGGTTTAATACTTGTGACTAATGCCCCTTCTTTTGTTTCTGCGTTATAAATCAAGGCTAATGTTCTTCCTTGATCAACGCCTTTAAAGTAACTGGTTCGCATTAATGCTTTTGGATGCCACCAATCCCTTGGCGGCGCATTGGAGTAGAACATGTCTTTTAAAATATCGGCATCTAAATCCAATTGTACGAGCTTTTTAGCATGAATAAAACGTTCCACTGCTTGACGTTTTACTTTAAACACAAACCAAGCAGTTGATTCCTCTTTGGTTTGTTTTCTAGCAGCTTCTACATCCATAAAATTAGCCTTTGGTGATAAAAACCAAACCCCTAATGCATCTTCAGCGGCTTCCGAATCCGCATCGCGTATCACCCCTTCTTTAATAGGAAACACATAATCCAAAACATAAGGGGTAACGGCTAAAGCAACCCCTACAAAAATTGTTAAACCCATTACAATCGGCAGTATATATTTCATATCATTGGCTTCGTGTCAGATGGAAAGTTAAATAAAGTGAACGCATTCTGCGTCGTGGTTTCAATAAGGTGTTGAAGCGAACATTGGCGGAGCATTGCCATTGTGTTTGCAATCTCTTTGAGCCATGCAGGTTCATTCCGTTGCCCATAATGCAAAGCATCAGGCTGATCAGGCGCATCACTTTCTAATAACAAGGCCTCTAATGGCAAACAACTCACAAGATGGCGTAATTTCTTAGCACGAGTATAGGTGATTACCCCGCCAAAACCTAAGTAAAAACCACGCTCAATGAGCTGATTCGCCTGTTGTTCACTACCCGAAAAAGAATGCACGACACCGCGTAAATCAGGGCGCTTTCTTATTTCTTTTAAGATAAAATCCAATGATTTACGCGCATGAATAATCACAGGTAATTGATACTGCTGTGCCAGTTCGAGCTGTTGGATAAATAAGCTTAATTGTGCTTGTTTAGCACGCTCAGATTGAGCTTCTGGAATAAAAAAGTCTAAACCACACTCACCAACTGCAATCGCTTTGTTGGTGGCTAAATAAACTGCGAGCTGTGCAATGTCAGTTGCTTGATGTTGTTCCATAAAAACGGGATGTAAACCATAAGCAGGGTATAAGCACGAATACTTTTCCGTTATTTTTGTTAAATTTGACCAGTGTGCAGCATCAATAGCGGGTACAATAAAATGGCTAATATTGGCATCTCGCCCCCGTTGTAACATCTTTGTTCGATCACGATCAAAGGAGGCTAAATCAAGATGACAATGTGAATCAATTAACGTTAATAACATAACAATTACAAAACGATTAGTAAAATAAAGAACGAGGTATAACTAATGAAACCTAATAACCTATTGAGTTTAATTCTCATCATGATAACGCAGACAATATCTATCCCCGCTTTCGCGGTCGAAACCACTTATATTGACTCAAAAATAAGTCATGTTACCGTCTATCCCGATAGTGCGATGATCACACGGGTTGCCACCTTTTCACTGATTGCGGGTGATAATAGCATCGCATTGAACAATTTACCGCTAAACTTACGGGAAGATTCATTACGGGTTGCAGGTAAATCATCTGCAAAAATACAGCTTGGTAGTGTTGAGTTACAGCAAAAGATTGATAAAGAATTGGTTCAGAAAAAGGAGCGCGAGCTGCATCAAAAAATTGAATCACTTGAGGATGAGCAAAAAAGTTTACAAGACAGTATTGAGGAAAATAAAGATCAACTGAACTATATTCGTGCGATGGCAAGCCCCTCCAAAACCACTAAAAGTGAAAACAATTCTCAATATTTACAACTCCCGATTGAACAATGGACTGTCGCATGGGAAACGCTCGCTACGGCAACAGCAAGTACACATGCCAAGATTAGAGTCGCAGAAAAACAAATCAAAATACTGCATAAAACGATTCAACAGCGACAAGCTCAACTGCGTCAAATTGCTACCCAGCAGCAATCAACCCGTATAGCGACCTTAAATATTAAGGCCGAAACAGCAACCGAGCTTGAATTAAGTTTACGCTATCAAATTCACGGGGCACGCTGGAAACCCCTTTATGATGTTGATCTGAATACCCAATCGGGGAAGATGAAGCTGGCATCATTAGCCCAAATTAGCCAACGTACAGGCGAAGATTGGGACAATGTAACCCTTACCCTCTCCACCCTTCGTCCTTCTGCCAGCTCTCAGTTGCATCAACTCTCCCCTTGGACAATTGACTTTATGCCTGAGATGATTCAGCACAGTCGCGCTAGTGCTCATTCCTTCTCAAAAAAATCCCGAATCGAGTCAGATGATGAAGTAGCTGGTGCAGATTTTGCGATGCCCCGCCCTGTTCCTGTCGCTCGAATGATGGCAACAAAACAAGCGATGCAATCCGCAGAAAGTGCGCCTGTGATTGCTGATTTTTCCGCAGAATACAACGTTCCTCATACGATAAGTTTAGCGTCAGGCAGTGATCAACGTCGTGTCACCCTACAGACTCAATTCTTAGCAACCACCATCAGTTTAGCCAGTGTCCCCCGTTTTGACCCCCGTGTTCTGTTAATGGCAAAAACCCATTATAAAGGTGATACCCCATTACTTGCAGGCGCTGTTGCTTTACATCGCGATGGCAATTTTGTTGGTAATACAGCGTTAGCAATGCATCAATCAGGCGAAGAAATGACCCTTGCTTTTGGTGAAGATGATCAGGTGAAAATCAACTTTACCCCTGATCCTGATAAAAAAGGAAAAGATGGATTACTCTTTGGTAAACGTAAAACCATCACCCGAAATTACCACTTCACGGTAACCAACCAACACAATAAAAGCTATAACATTCGTTTTAGCGACCGTATTCCCGTGGCTATTAACGAGGAGATCAAAGTAACACTGAAAGGTGATAAACCAACCCGTATTAATGATGATGATAAAAAAGGGATTAGCCTTTGGGAACGTCGCCTCGAACCCAAGCAAACGATAACACTAGAGTACGGCTACGAAGTCACCTACCCTGAAGAGAGACAGCTTAATGGTTTGTAGTTAGGGTTTTAATTAATCTTTTGAAAAAATGGGAATTTTATTTTTTACATTGATTGCTTTAAAATACTCAAGGTACTCAACTCAGGATATTTTCAATGGCTAGAACACCCTCTGTAATGATCGACCTTGGGACAAAAGCACCCGAATTTGCATTGTTAGAACCCGCAACAAGGAAAACGATTTCATTATCGGATTTTAAATCACAGCCGATCTTGATTGCCTTTATTTGTAATCATTGTCCCTACGTTATTCATCTGCGTGAAGCCTTTGCTAATTTTGCAACAGAATATAAAGAGAAAGGACTCGTCGTCGTCGCGATTAACTCAAACGATGTCGAGAATTACCCTGATGATTCACCCGAAAAAATGGCAGAAAGTGCTATCTCACAAGGTTTTAGTTTTCCTTACCTTTTTGACGAGACACAAGCCATCGCACAAGCTTATCAAGCGGCTTGCACTCCAGATTTCTACCTTTTTGACCAAGCGCACAAACTGTACTATCGCGGTCAATTTGATGCGTCTCGACCAGGAAGTGATGAACCTGTGACAGGACACGATATGAGGAATGCCGCTACTTTATTATTAGCAGGAAAAACCGCACCCGAACAACAGCTCGCATCATTAGGCTGTAATATCAAATGGAAAAAAGGTAATGAACCGAGCTAAGCCTTTCTTTTTAAAGATAAATATTTTCCATAAAAAAATATTGTCGTAGCGGTTACAGGATGAGTGGGGAGTGATTTATCATTCCCCTAAACGATGGGAAAATATTATATGGATACACCAATTAAACTGACAGAATATAGCCACGGATCAGGCTGTGGTTGCAAAATATCGCCAGCCGTTCTCGATACCCTGCTAGAAACTCAGCTGACCCAAACGCTCAATAAAGCCTTGTTAGTCGGCAATAGCTCCCGCGATGATGCCGCGGTTTATGATGTCGGCAATGGATTAGGCATTATTAGCACCACTGATTTTTTTATGCCCATTGTTGATGATCCTTTCACCTTTGGACAAATTGCCGCCACCAATGCGATTAGTGATATTTATGCAATGGGTGGGAAGCCGATTATGGCGATTGCTATTTTTGGTTGGCCCATTGATAAATTACCCCCTGAAGTAGGTCAACAAGTGATCGAAGGCGGGCGCAAAGTGTGCCACGATGCGGGTATTGCTTTAGCAGGCGGACACAGTATTGATGCGCCAGAACCTATTTTTGGCTTGGCAGTCACAGGCACGATTTCCATTGATCAGCTAAAGCAAAACGATACTGCAAAAGCAGGTGATCATATTTTCTTAACCAAACCGATTGGCATTGGCATACTCACCACCGCTCAGAAACAGAAAAAAATTAAAGAAGAGCATCTCAGTATCGCCATCGACACCATGTGTACTCTCAATAAAATCGGTGAAGAATTAGCCCAAATAAACGGAGTTAATGCATTAACTGATGTGACAGGGTTTGGTTTAGCAGGTCATTTACGTGAAGTCTGTGAAGGCAGTGGTCTGAGCGCCCACCTTGATTTTGATAAGATTCCTTTATTAGCACACGTTGGGGAATACTTAGCGATGGGTTGTTCACCAGGGGGAGCACAACGTAATTTTGAAAGCTTTGGGCAAGTACTCGGTGAAATGACAGCACATCAGCGTGATATTCTTTGCGACCCACAAACCAGTGGCGGTTTATTAGCTATGGTCAGTGATGATGGACTGGGTGATTTTATCCGTATCACGAAAGAAAACGGGTTGGATTTAACCGCTATTGGACAAATGTACACGGCTTTAAGCAATGAAACCATCTTAATTACGATCTGAATCAAGACAAGCCCATAAGTATTAGGACATTAAAAATTCATTGATTGATGTTAGAAAAAAAGAAACGTTATGCTACAAAAGCAAGTACATCAATGAGAAAGAAATAAAACGTTGAGAAGCACTGCCTCAACTTATTGTACTGCTTGGCGAGGATCATTATGGATTAAGATGCCGTCTTGATTGATTTTAAAGGTCTGTGCAAAACCTTGTACAAAATTCCCCGATGTTACCGTTAAACGAAACAAAATAAAATCGGGGAGTGTCCGTAATAACGGCATCATGGTGCTAAAGCGTGTTTCAAATTGATCCAGCAAGATTTCATAATCCCCTGCTGTTTTTTCCACAACTGAGCAATCACAGTCGTAGCGTAGTCGTTTACGAGCAAAAATCTGTCGAGCATCTTTTTCATCTTCAGCTAATAAAATACTTGCCTGTGGGTTTGCTAATAAATCAGCGGTGTGGGTAGCTAATCGACTGATAAAAATATAAAAATGATTGTTGTCATCTCGAATGAAAGGGGCATAACTCGCATTGGGTTTACCCTCTGTCGTAATTGTGGATAAAAACAAGCTTTCGAGGCGTTGTTGTAACTCAGCTAAGGCTGCTTCTGGTGATTGTTTCATTCTATTTTCTCTTTTGGTAATGTGTTTTTTCATCATAATATATTGCTATGCTTGTACCACAAAGTGACCAGATGGTAGTATTTCCACTGTAAAATCTTATCAGAAAGGAAGTTTTTAGGTGTTTTTAGTCTGTCTGAAAAATATCATCTTAAACTCAAAAATCTGCTTTTTCCATAAGGATTGATCCCAATGCTAAGTCTATTTTATAAGGGAAACCTGATATTAATGTCATTGCTTGTCGTCCTTTTATGCTATCCCTTGCTTGGTTTGGCTGATGTTTCTAGCAAAATAGAGCAAGGCGCACGGCATTGGACAATGACAGCAGATAATTTAGAGTTGAAAATTGTGCAGATGATGCCTGAACAAGCCCATGCTTTTTATCTCGCACGGGGTTTTAAAACAGAGGTTGCACGCGATATTGGAGCAAGCTGTATGATGCAAACAGTGGTTACTAATAAGGCGGCTAAAACATCAGGTAAAGCATTCAGTATTTCATTGAAAAAATGGCAACTTAAGGTTCAGGGTAACGCTAAACTGCAGGGGATTAAACTAAAAGAAACGTGGGATCGTCATTGGAAAACGGATGATATTAGTGCTGCTGCTCGTATTGCTTTTCGTTGGGCAACGTTTCCAAGTGAGCAAACTTTTGAGCCGCATGGTGATTATAATTGGGGAATGATTAGCTTTGGTTTAACCTCAGGCAGTCGCTTTGATTTAAACGTGGTCTGGCATCAAGAAGGACATCAAAAAAGTATTTGGATTCGTAATATGCAGTGCCAAACAGATAACATGGATACAAAACAATGAACCCTTCCATAATGAAAATCGTTATTCCCTTGCTCCTCATTGTGGGTGCTTTATTATTTGCAGTGAAAAGCTTGCAGGATAATGCCGTTGTTATCCCTACAAGAACCGTACCCGAACAACTGACAACACTTGATCCTCCACTGATTGTTCCCAATTTTGAACTGTTGGATCTTGAAGGTAAACCTCAGACATTGACCGCCTATAAAGGTCAGCCTTTAATTGTTAATTTTTGGGCAACATGGTGTCCCCCCTGTCGTGCAGAATTACCTTCAATGAATCGAGGCTGGGCTAAAATAAAAGACGAAGGGATTGCTATGATTGCAATAAATGTTGGTGAAAGTGAGGATACAGTGTTTGCTTTTACAGGAGAATACCCGATTGATTTTAAAGTGTTGTTGGATGAACAAGGAACAGTGAGTGCGCAATGGCCAATGAGAGGTTTGCCAACAACCTTTGTACTTAATAAAAAAGGGGACGTTGTTTATCAAGCCATTGGTGGGCGCGAATGGGATGCCGACGAATTACTGGATCAAGTGCGTCAATTAAAATAGCGATGCCATAGCCAATCAAAAAATAGAACCGTCGCCCCATAATCAGAACCCCCGTTTTAGTGCCTTGATAATTATCAATGACATTGTGTTGCACTCTATCTATATTAGAAAATACTTATATTGATAAGAGGGACATCTCATGTTAATTAAAAAATCGGATGCAAACTATAACCCGCTTCACTTTCTAGCTGCTTTAGGCGCAGGAGGTTTAGCCGTTACTTTTTTTATGTACCCCAATTTTATGTTGCCACATGAAGGCTCGGCAATGATACATTTTGGACAAATTATTCAAATCTTACAGCAGGATAGTCTAAGCTCAATATTATTATCATTGGCACTAATTGCGATTGCTTTTCTATCCTTGCTTCATTTTCGCTTATTATTTTGGAATATTAGCCAATACAGAAAATTTAGGAAAACGGAGGCGTTTAAACGCTTAATTGATTCTAATCGTGAAATATCGTTGATGGTTATTCCGTTGACCCTTGCGATGAGTGTTAATGTGAGCTTTATTTTAGGCGCTGTTTTTATTCCTGAGCTTTGGAGTGTTGTGGAATATCTCTTTCCTTTTGCACTGTTAGCCTTTGCCAGTATTGGAATTTATGCGCTGAAAATTTTAGGATCACATTTTACACGTCTGTTTATTCGTGGTCATTTTAAACTGGTGGAGAATAACAACTTTAGTCAGATGGTTGCTATTTTTGCGTTATCTATGATTTCGGTAGGTCTTGCCGCACCTGGTGCGATGAGTCATCACCTTGAGATTAATGCCATTGGAATGTTTTTATCTTTATTTTTCTTATCCTTGGCATTGATTTTATTGGTGCTTAAACTCATTCTTGGTTTTTTATCAACGATGCAACACGGTATTGAGAAAAAAACGAGTGTGAGTATTTGGATTATGATTCCCATTCTTACTTTAATGGGCATTACCGTTATTCGTTTAACGATGGGATTGCATCATGGCTTTGATGAACCCTTATCTAAGCCTTCTTTCTTTGTAATAACCTCAATGATTATTTCACTACAAGTTATCGTTGGACTGATCGGTTTTAAAGTGATGAAAAAAATTGGGTTTATTCCTGATCACAGCAAAGGGACTGAAGCCAACGCAGGTAGTTTTGCATTGATCTGTCCTGGTGTTGCCTTTTTTGTATTTGGTATGTTCTTCTTAACCTTTGGTTTAGTTCAAAATGGTTTAATTACCTTAATGTCGCCTGCCTTTTTTATCTTAATTACCCCTTTAGTCTTGATTCAACTGCAAACCCTTCGGGTATTTTTCCGTTTGATTTGTAATACGAAAGCCTGTGGTGCTTGTAAAATAACACTAGCAGCAACATAGCGTCTTTAGGGCGGCTGCCTGAGAATGGTAGCCATAGTAAAAATCACACTAGTGATATTAGGGCACCTCTATTAATTGCCTAAAATCTGCTAAACTGTTGATCTCCTAATTTCCAATCAAAGCCCCTAAATATGAGCGATCTATTCGATCCTCTTTTTGATCTTCAAGATGCTCACCTAAAGAAATTAGACCATCCGTTTGAAGAACTACAGCACCTCATCCCTTGGGAAATATTTCGTCCTGAGCTTGATACAGTTTATCAAAAAGAGCGAAAAAGTAATTACACGGGCTATACTCCTTTCTTTCTGGGTCTACCTACTTTTCTAGGGGTAACTCGTTTTTTTGTTAATGTTTCAATTTTCATTGTGAATTGCTCATTACCTAATGCAAGACCTTTATTAATACTGTCTCGAATGTCTTTTAACCGTTCATCACTCAGATGAGACTTGAATAGTTCTCTGTAACGCTCTAATCTCTTTTTTTTTGTTTTACCTAAAGCAAGATAGAGAGGGTGTGGTTTTTGTAGCGTTGTTTTTACGCCGAGTGCGTTACAAGCATAACTAGACCAACGGTAAGCACTGGGTTCATCTACCTTGTTTGCCCTGACAGGATTTAATTCAATATAACGATGCAGTTCAAGTAAGTATTTTTCACTTTGTATTAGGTTTGATTTAAAGCGACCTTCCCAAAGTGTTCCACTACGCTGATAGGTCACGTTGTAATATCGAACATACATTCGACCAATAGACTGCATCATTTTGCTAATTGCTCCTTCTTTATAAGGAGTGCAGAGAATATGTATATGGTTTGTCATCAAAACCCAAGCATGAATATCAACAAGGTACTTTTTTGAAAATTCGTTGAGCCAGTTTAAGTAAGCTTTCATGTCCTCTTCAGTGCTAAAACAAATTTGACGATTATTACCTCTTTGGATAATATGCTGCGCGACTCCAACAGGGCTAACTCGGACTAATCTTGCCATTTTTATATTCAGTAAATTCTTTTTAAAAGACTAATATAGCATAATAAACTTTACTCTGACCCCAGTTATTTATTAAAAAGTTAGGCGTTGCCGAAAAATGACGGCGAAAACGATAGCTTTCTTATTGACTAGATGATATTAAACTTGAGAAAGACAAACGCAGGCTTTTTTTAATGCTAGGTCGTAGGGGTTATTATGCAAGATGTGTACGGTAATTTCCTGATGCGCCCTTGTTTTTTGCTCCCGTTTCAGTGATCTCATTGGAAATAAAAGGCTTGCGTTATCATGAAGAATATTATTTAAGAAATGCGCTTAAATCCTCGTTCCTAACAATTGACAGTATAACGATAACAGATTCTATCTATGATTATTTTTTCAGAACTCTCCCTTCGACGTGGCGGACGAGAACTCCTTAGTGATACCCATTTTAAGATTCATCCTGCTCAGAAAGTGGGTGTAACGGGTGCAAACGGTACGGGAAAATCCTCTCTTTTTGCTTTAATTCGAGGGGTTTTACATCAAGATAATGGGGATTTTAGTGTACCACCCGCATGGGTGATTGCTTATGTTGCACAAGAAACGCCCGCGACGACACTGTCGGCATTGGATTATGTGTTATGTGGTGATCAAGAATATATGACGTTGCAACAGGCTTTAATAACGGCAGAAGGAGCGCATCTGGGCGAATTACATGCCCAGCTTGAAGCGATTGATGGTTATACAACGGAAAGCCGTGCGGCAACGTTGTTACATGGTTTAGGGTTTAAAACGGATCAAATTAATGATCCTGTAACCTGCTTTTCTGGGGGATGGCGTATGCGTTTAAATTTAGCGCAAGCATTAATGTGTCGCTCTGATTTGTTGTTGTTGGATGAGCCGACGAACCATCTCGATTTGGATGCGGTTATTTGGTTACAAGAATGGCTGATTCGTTATACGGGAACGTTGTTGCTTATTTCGCATGATCGTGAGTTTTTAGATGCTGTGATTAAACATGTCGCCCATATCGAGCACGGGAAATTAACGCTTTATTCGGGTAATTACAGTGCTTTTGAACACCTGCGAGGGGAAAAACTAGCACAGCAACAGAGCGCGTATGAACGCCAACAGCGTGAACGTGAGCATATGCAAAAGTATGTGGATCGTTTTCGTGCTCAGGCAACAAAAGCAAAGCAGGCTCAAAGTCGTTTAAAAGCTTTGGAACGTATGGAGGAAATATCTCCCGCACATATTGATTCCCCGTTTCATTTTCAATTTTTTGAACCTAAAAAACTCCCTGACCGTTTAATTACGGTGGAAGAGGCGGCGATTGGTTATGGTGATAAAACCATTGTTGAGCAGATTGATTTTACGCTGATTCCACAACAACGTATTGGTTTAATCGGCCCTAACGGTGCGGGTAAATCAACGTTCATTAAGTTGTTAGCGAATGAGCTTCAATGTCAGCGAGGCGAAATTAGTTTTGCTCAAGATTTTCACTTGGGCTATTTTGCTCAACACCAGTTGGAGCAGTTGGATTTTGATCAAACACCGCTTGAGCATTTACAAGAACTTGATCGAAAGGCTTCCGAACAAGCCTTGCGTAATTATCTGGGCGGGTTTAATTTTAGGGGTGAGCGGATCGATGAAGCCATTGCTCCCTTTTCAGGCGGTGAAAAAGCCCGTTTAGTCCTTGCATTGTTGATCTATCAACGTCCTAATGTATTACTATTGGATGAGCCGACGAACCATCTTGATTTAGAAATGCGCCACGCGTTAAGTAGGGCATTACAGGATTTCTCGGGTGCAATGGTGATTGTGTCTCATGATCGTCATTTGTTAAAAACAGTAACGGATGAACTCATTATTGTTGATGATAAAGCAGTGATTCCTTTTCAGGGGGATCTTGATGATTATGCACAGTGGTTAAAGGATAAGAATAAATTAGCTGAAGCGATTGCTGCTGACCCGATCGAAAACAAAACGATGTCACGTAAAGCCCAGCGTCAACACGATGCGGTACAACGCAAAAAATTACAACCCTTGAAACGCAACGTTGATAAGCTAGAAAAACAATTAGATAGGTTAACGCAACAACAAGGACAGTTGGAGAAAATATTATCTGATCCTGAAATTTATCAAGAGCAACACAAATTACTGCTTAAAAAAACACTGCGAGAAAAAAGTGAGGTGGATAAGGTGTTAGAGGATGTAGAAATGCAGTGGATGGAAATGAGTGAGGATTATGAGCAAAAAATGGCAGGTATTTAACGGGTTGTCGAATAAAAGACGATGCTGTTAAGGTGTTTTTATCTCCTGTTGGCTTGGTGTAGGGTGTACGCCTTCTTCGGCGGCTTCTAACACACTGATTAAAAGATGCCGAATTTAAACTGGAAAAAAAATAATTTCCACCATACTTTAATCTAATATTAATTTAAATTGAGTGGGCGTTCTATAATGAATATCCTTTTAAGTAATGATGATGGCTTCAATGCGACAGGTTTAACATTACTTTATCACGGTTTAAAAAAAGAGTTCAATCTGACGGTGGTTGCTCCTGATCGTAATCGAAGTGCGGCAAGTAATTCATTAACCTTGGATATTCCACTACGATTAACACAACATGATAATAATATCTATAGCACTAACGGCACACCAACGGATTGTGTTCATCTTGCATTAACGGGACTTTATGATAATGCGCCTGATCTTGTTATTTCGGGGATTAATCGAGGGGCTAATTTAGGGGATGATGTCCTTTATTCGGGAACAGTTGCCGCCGCAATGGAAGGTCGTCACCTTGGTTTACCTGCTATTGCGGTTTCGCTGGCTTCTTTTCAGCCTCGCTACGTTTCAACGGCGGTGAAGGCGGTGCAGGTTTTATTAGCACAATTGCCTCTTTTTGGTGAAAAAAAAGATACAATATTGAATATTAATGTCCCTGATCTTCCTTGGCGTGAGGTTAAAGGTTTTCAAACGACCCGTTTAGGTAAACGTCATCAGCCAGAACCTGTTACGAAACAATATGATCCACGGGGTGATGCGATTTATTGGGTAGGTAATGTGGGAAGGCAACAGGATGCTACGGAAGGAACCGATTTTTATGCGATAGAACACGGCTATATCTCGGTAACTCCCTTGCATATTGATTTAACACATTATCAGGCGATGGACTCAACCCATCATTGGTTGAAATCCATACCTAAATAGTATGTTATGGGGGAACAGTTTGTCATTGGGGGATAAAAAACGATTCATCACAGCGTTTAACTGAGTATCGAAAGAACATGCGGGAATTAGACATAAAAGGGATTGGGATGACTTCCCAGCGGACACGTAATCGCTTAGTAAAAACGATTGAGCAATTGGGCGTGAAAGATAAAAAGGTGTTACGGGTAATGCGACTGATACCACGTCACCTCTTTATGGATGAAGCACTGGCTAGTCGGTCTTATGAAAATACTGCGCTACCGATTGGACACGGTCAAACTATTTCTCAACCTTATATTGTGGCGCGGATGACGGAACTGTTATTAGAAGCGCAACCGTGCTTAGAAAAAGTGCTGGAAGTTGGCACAGGGTCTGCTTATCAAGCGGCTGTTTTAGGGGGGTTGGTTAGACATTTAGATACCGTTGAACGTATTTTTCCACTTTACGCTCAAGCGCGTACTTTGTTATATGATTTGGGTTACCGTAATGTGCAGGTACACTATGCCGATGGGACATGGGGCTGGGCAAAGGGTGCGCCTTATGATGCCATTATAGTCACGGCTGCACCTGCTAATATCCCAACAGCGCTAATCGAACAATTAAAAATTGGGGGGCGTATGGTCATTCCTGTGGGTCAGCCACAAAGAACACAACGGTTACAATTAGTGACCCGTATTTCTGAACACAGCCATACCATTAAAAATTATGAGTCGGTTGTTTTTGTGCCGTTTTTAAAGAGCAAACAATAAAATTAATGTAAGATAAGTTATGCTACTTTTTCGGCAAGTTCTGATAGGGTGTTTTTCACTTTTTAATTGAAAAAACAACTATCTATTATGGTAATAACCACTCGTTTAGCGTGTGTCAATTAGCACCTTTATTCGCATTAGGCGGTGATTTACCAACCCTTCCTTAATAAAACTAAATTATAAACTGCTTTAAAATGAAACTATTTTCTAATATATATAAGAAAGTCATTCGCTATTCTAAACATCGACATGCCGAACGTTACTTAGGGGTACTGAGTTTTGCAGAGTCTTCTTTTTTCCCGATCCCGCCTGATGTGATGTTAATTCCTATGTCACTGGCAACCCCTTCAAAGTGGGTGCGATTGGCACTTTTAACAACCATTGCATCGGTACTGGGTGGAATAGCAGGGTATTTTATCGGGGTTCTATTGAGTGACTGGGTGCAAACCGTCATTGCATCGTGGGGCTACACCGAAAAATTTTCACAAGTAAAATTGCTATTCAGTCAATGGGGAATATGGGCAGTATTAGCCGCAGGTTTTTCTCCCATTCCTTATAAATTATTTACGATTACGGCGGGATTACTCTCAATGGCCTTTTTACCCTTTGTGTTGGCATCGGCGCTAGGACGAGGGCTTCGTTTCTTTTTAGTCGCTGGGCTGGTTGCAAAGGTTGGACCAAAAATGGAACCATTGATTATAAAATACATCGAATGGTTAGGTTGGTTGGTTGTTGGTTTATTGGCCATCATCATATTAATTACACAGGTTTAAATCATGGACAGAAACATTAAATTATTTGCTGCCGCCTCCTTGCTTGCAGTAGTCGCGTCTGGATGTGCACCTTATAACGCAAATACAGATACTTATAACGACAATTCTGCTTTGGGTTCCGGGGCATCACAAAATGCATCAGGCGCATCACAGAATACACAAACAGTAGAGAATAATAAGACCTGCGCGCCTTGTGTCGCAAGAAATAATACCTATACCAAACCACGGGTGGTTTATAAACCAAAACCAAAGGTTGTTTATAAGCCGCCTGTTAATCGTGGTGAACATTCGCAACAATGGTATGTTGATCGTTGGAATCGCCAACAACAACA
>JAGLBW010000134.1 GCA_023146545.1 Cocleimonas sp. | reverse complement strand
CAACAGCAACAAGCTCAACCAAAGCCGAGACCTTACGTTGCACCGAGGCCTTATGTCGCACCAAAACCCTATGTTGCCCCTCCACGACCTGCTCCAAAACCAAAACCTTATGTAAGACCTCAAACCTATACTAAAACATACAGCGGTTATGGTGGTGCAAAACCTCCTGCTCCCAAACCGAAAGCGAGTAGCAGTTATTATGACTACAGTAAGTCAGGTGGGAGTTACTCTGCTTCGAATAAAAGTATTTATACTGGGTCGAGTAATAAAACCAATAGCAATAAGAATTTGTACAACAATTATAGTAATGCTGCTTCGAATAAAAAGATTTATTCAGGAAGTAGTAATAAAAGTAACACCGCAGGCAATAAGAGTATTTATACTGGAAATTATGCCAACAATACCTATAAACCTTACTCACCAAAAACGTATACCAGTGGTGCTAACAGCAATACGTATGTGGGAACTGATGGCAATGGCTCAAAAGACACTTATAGCAGTGGGTCTTCTAGCTCCAGCTATAGTGGTAGCACTATAGCAACAGGCAGTTACAAAGCAGGTGATAAATCTTATACCGTTAAACGAAAAGATACCGTTTTCTCGGTGATGCGCTTAACGGGTGTTTATTGGAAGGATATTATTAAATTCAATAGTTTAGTTGCACCTTACACCATTTCACCAGGGCAAAAATTACGTTTAAAATAAGCAGATTGTTGATCGATACATAAAAAAAGCCCTTAGATTTTATTCAAGGGCTTTTTTTATACGGATGTTAATAAAGGTCTTTAATTTATAATACGGTTGAATTTTGCCTTTTTATATTTCGGTTTTTGTAGCATTTTCTGTAGATTGGATAAGGTGTGAAAAGGGCTATTGACTGCAAATTGATTCACGATCCATTGAGGTAAATTACCTGCGGGGTTGATCATCATTTCATTGGATACACTCACTTTTCCATTACCTTTAGGGGTTAGTATCCAATGTCCTGTTAGCGTTTTTACTCTCACCAGATTCGCCTGTAAGGGATGAAAATTAGGCGTGGCAATCAGTGAAATAACGATTTGTTTGGTTTTTTTATTCTGTTTTAAAATAGAACGCACTACAGAATCTCTATTTTTAAAAGGCCACGGTAATTTAGACACGGTATAACTGTAGGCTTCCTGCGGATTGACTTGTTTTAGACTTTTAGCAGCCACACAGTTAAAAATCCATTGGGGATAAGCGGCTTTGTCTTGTAAGACCGCAACAAGCGTACTGAGCTTCGCCGTGACTAACACCGTACCTTTAAATGATTTTAGGTTGGAGTTTGGCGTATCACGGGTATACACCTGAATACCGTGCTGTTGTTTTTTTAGCTCCCATTTATTTTCAGCATAAAGGGGGCTGGAAATAAATAGAATCCCTGTTATCGTTAGTATAAAAAAAAGTGAGTGGATGATTTCTTGAATGGGCTGATAGCTTATGGTTAATAACATCGTGACCTTATAATTTTTTTGAATCGGTGAGACTAAGACTTCATCATGATTTTTTTAGCGATTGAAGGCATAAGCCGTAATAAAAAACGCAACAGCTTCACTTTACCAATATCGTGATCTAAAATACCTCTCTCAATGCCTTTGATTATTTTTAATGCGGCGACTTTTCTGGACATTTTATTGCTTCCTCTACCCGTTGTCATTGCCGTATCCACTAATTCTAAAAAGACTTGTTGCACACTAATATTGGTGTCGTTTAGTTGATACCGTAGGGATTGTGTGAAAATATTTAAAGCACCTTTTGTTGCACAGTAGATAGCAGCGCTCGTTTTTGGAGTAAGGGCTAAACCTGAGTTTATATTTAAAATAACCGCTGGTTTTTCGTGCCGCAACTGGGGCAATAATAAAGCGCATAAACAGCAAATGCTGGTGAAATTAAGGTTGATTTCTTCAGCAATGGTTTCATAACGAAAATCTTCTGCAAGAAAGGTGGGGGTGTGTTGAACCGCGGCATTATTAATTAACAGATCAATCGTATTAAAATCCTGCTTGAGTTGTACTGCAAACTGTTCTACTTCATCTAAATTGGATAAATCAGCAGGGTAAACGGATAGACCAACAAGCTCTTGTTGTAAGGTTTCTAATTTATTTTCATCACGCGATACTACAATAACTTGATTGTCGGCATGGAAATACTTTGCCATCTCGTAACCAATACCCGATGTGCCTCCTGTAATAACGATACGCTTTTTCTTTATTATCATAATTTTTTCCCGACAAGCTATTGATGTCGATGATGATAGAGAGCATAAGGATAATTTACATTAACCCGAGTTAAAATTAATGGACTTACAACAGTTATTTCAAAAAGAGGGAAAACAGTTGATCAAAAAGAAGCATGAGCATGTGTTTATGCAAGGAGATCATGATTATTGTTTTTATTTTGTACAGTCAGGTTTATTAAAAGGTTATTATACCTTGGAAACAGGAAAGGAATTTATTAAATCCTTTGTTCAGTCTCAGGATATTATTGGTAGCTTAAGCGCTGTTTATTTAGAAAAAGCGTCTACCTTTAGCTTGCGTTGTTTAGAAGAGACAACCTTACTTGAAATACCCTATGCCGTATTAGCACGCTATGGAAAACAATATCATTGTATTGCCAATGATATTATTGACTTATTACTTAAATTCGCGCTAAAAAAAGAGCAACGAGAGTTTGAGTTTCTGTGTTTATCGGCGCAGGAACGTTATGCTTTATTGCTAAACAGTTCGCCCCAATTATTAGCGCGTGTTACCCAAAATGATATTGCAGCTTATTTAGGTGTAACGCCTGTGGGGCTTAGTCGGATTAAACAGCGCCTTACACATCAAGTGACCCTCACCTAATTCATTGCAACACTAAATTCACTGGCAAGTTTACTAATGCCTAAGCCGTGCATTTTTTTCACTTTAATCTGTACATCAATACGCTCTTTCATTGCTTCGATATGACTAATAACCCCGATCATTTTACCATTAGCATTGAGGTTATCGAGCGCATCAAGTGCAGTATCAAGCGTTTCGTTATCCAACGTACCAAAGCCCTCATCAAGAAATAAAGAGTCGATACTGGTTTTATGACTGACCAAATCAGATAAGGCTAACGCGAGAGCTAGACTGACCAAAAAGCTTTCACCGCCTGATAATGTTTTGGTATCACGGACACTATCCCCTTGCCATGTATCAATCACTTGCAAAGCTAAAGCATCGCCTTTCTTACGCTCTAATAAATAACGTCCGTGCAATTGTTTTAATTGTTGGTTGGAAAGATAAACTAAATGATCAAGCGTTAAACCTTGAGCAAATTTACGAAACTTAGCGCCATCTGCAGAGCCAATTAAATCATTCATTTGCACCCACTGATTGTAATCCTGTTGCTGTTGTTGAATTTCAGTTAAGAGTGACTTTTGCTGTGCTTTGCCTTGTTCGTCACTGGCTAATTGCTGTTGAATTGCACCGTATTCGGTGTTTAATTGAGTCAGTTTATTATTCGCCTCGGTTACTTTTTGCTGTAATGACTCCAAGGATAAATCGGCAAGTGCTTCCTTGAAACTAGCGTGCTGGTGTTTTTGTTGTTGTTTTTTTAGCTGTTGCTGTTGGATTTGTGCAGTTTGTTGTTGTTGATCTAAGCGGCTTTTAAGCTGGGTTAAGCGTTGATGTTCGGTTGGTGCTAATAAGGCGGCTTCAAACTCGGCTTGTCCTTTAAAGGGACTTTTGGCTAATTGTTGTTGCCAGTTATTTAGGCTTTTATCCGCTTGCTTTTGTTGGTCTAACTGTAAACTATTCAGCGCTTCTATTTTGCCAACAAGGGTATTGTATTTTTTTTGTTCATCCGCAAAGTGCTGTTGTTTTTCTTTGACTATTTTATCCTTATTTTGTGTGTATTTCTCAGCGATATTTCTTATTGCTTGTGCTGATTGTTTACCAAACTTTTCTTGGCGTTGTTGGCGAAGTTGATCCTGATCATTGTCAATCTTTTTCATCGAATAATGCCAGTGGGCTAGCTCTTTACGTGAGGCTTCTAGGTGTGATGTGTTTTTTCTTATATCTATCGATATTACTCTTAAGTTGGTTTGATTTTCACTAAATTGTTGTTGTTGAGCGTGATATTTTTTTGCCGCGCGTTGCCATTGCTCTATCTTTTTTGTGCTGTCTGCTAATGAAGGCAAATGAAATGAAAAGACAAACAGCTGCTGTTTGAGGACTTTTTCTAAGGTCGTAATTTTATTATCAAGTTGGCGCGACGTTTCTAAAATATCCTTTAATTGTTGTTGAGAGCTACATTGTGCTTGCTTTGCCAGTCTGATGGCATGTTGTTGCTTATTGAGTTCTTTTTCTTGTTGGTCTAATACCCTCTTAAGGTTTAAACCGTGCTTTTCCTTAGTTCTAAATTGTTCTAGTTGATCTTTAGTGCTGTTTTGGTGTGCCTTCGTTATGTCTAATTGATGTTGTAATTCATCAAAGTCTTCAATTTTTAATGTGGTGTCAAGTTGTTGCCATTGTTCTCTATCGTGTTGAATTGCTCGCTGTGCTTCGGTTACTTTTTGTTGGCTGGTTTTTAATTGCTCTTCACAACGTACACGTTGCTTGTGTTGTGATTTTTCTTGTTTTTCGATCTCTTTAAGCTGTTGTTGTTGCTGTTTTAAACGTTGTTCAGTGAGACTGACTTCTATTTGTTGATAATCTTCAATCGCAGGATGATCGGATGATCCACACAAGGGGCAAGGCTGTTGGGGTTGTAAGTATTGACGGTGATCTTTAAGGGCAACAATCTGTTGCTCTTGTTTTAACAGTGTTTGAATATCGTTAATCTGTTGCTGACCCGTTATCAGTGTCTGCTCTGATTGTTTAATCTGTTGTTCTATCGTTTCTAATTGCTGTTCTAACGGATTGATTTTATCTTGCTCAGCGTGTTGTTTTTTTAATGTTTGTTGATAGTCATCGGATAGGTTTTTTAAGAGAAGGGTTAAGCTTTTCTTCTGTTGCGATTCTTCCCATTGTTGCATCAGTTGCTGATGATTTAATGATCCAAATTGGGCTTTAAAATCATCTTGATCTTGTTGCAGTACGGTTGCGGAATGGTGTGTCTTGCCTTGTTGTTGCTGCAATGCCATTTTACGACGTGTTAATTCTTTGTCCTGCTGTTCGTATTTTTCTTGTTGTGCTTGGCTTGCGGCTTGCTGTTTTTGTTGCACTTTATAGTGTTGTTGGCGTTGGGTTAACTGTGCTTCCCATAAGGGTAATTGTTCTCCTAATGTTTGATGCTGGGGGTGAGATGCAAGGTATTGTTTGGTTTGTTGGTGTTTGTCTTCTAACTTTTCACGCTGATGGTTTAATCTAACTTCCGATTGTTGATAACTTATTAGACTTTCTTTACTCTCTGATTGCCCTTGTTGAAGCTCTTTTTTCTTCTGGTCTAAGGCTTTAATCTGTTGATCCAATGGGTTTAAATGGTCTGAAATTTGAGTTTCTACCTTGTGTTGTTTGGTTTGTGCACCGCTATAGTCGTTAAGGGCTTGTTGTTGTGCTTGTTTTGATTGATCTCGCTGTTGTTGCTGTTGTGCTAACTGCTTTTTGTGCTGTTGTTTTTGTTGTTGTGTTTTGTTTAATTGTTGTTGCTGCTGTGCTTGTTGATCAAATGCAAGGCGCAGTTTTTCCGCAGGCTGACTTAAATCTAAGGTGTTTAACGCTGTGGCTTGCTGTTTAACCGCATCATTTGCCTTATCTAAAGTATGCCGTGCTTGCTGTTGATCCTGTGCTAATTGTTGATCTTGTTTTTTCCACTGTTGTTGTGCTAGGGTTTGATCGCGTTGTTGCTGTTGTCGTGTGCGTTGTTGTTCTAATCCTGTTTGCTGTGTTTTAAGCTGTTGAATCTGTGCTTTATCCAATAATTGCGCACCGTGTACTTTAGCATTAAGTTGATCTAAGATTATTTTCTCATCTTTGTAATGTTGATAAACCCGTTGGGAAAGTTGCCCATAAATTTCAGTGCCTGTAAGTTCTTCAAGTAACTCGGCCCGTTCATTTGGTTCAGCATTTAGAAAAGCGGCAAAGCCACCTTGTGCCAATAGCATGGACTTGGTAAAACGGGCAAAATTAAGCCCTGTTATTTTCTCTATTTTCTGCTTCTTTTCACTTATTTTCTCAGCAATAATTTCACCTTTTAAAGTACAGAGTTCAACTTGTGGTGTTTGTAATCGTCCGTCGGCTTGATTATGCGCACGACGCTGACTCCAAAATGCTCGATAGGCTTCTCCTTTGACTTCAAACTCAACTTCCGCTAAACAGTCACCCGTGTGATGGGTCATTAAACCGTTGCTTTTAGGGGAGACCAATAAACGGGGGGTTTGATGATAAAGTGCTAAACAAATGGCATCCAATAGGGTGGTTTTCCCTGAGCCTGTCGCCCCTGTAATCGCAAATAAACCATTGCTGCTAAAGGGTTCTTGGGTGAAATCTATTTTCCATTCCCCTGCAAGAGAGTTGATGTTTTTAAACCGTAGGCTGAGGATTTTCATAGGGTATCTTCCTTGTTTTGATGGTATTCATTGAGGACTTGTTTAAACAAGGTGTGCAGTTGTTGGGCGTTATCCGCTTCAATCTTCTCATCGGCTAATAAACGCTGTGCAAAAACATCACTCGGACTGAGTTCATTGAGGGTTTCTTTTTGTTGTAGGGTTGCGGCTGGGGATTGATTGCGTTCACGCCGTAGTCGCAAAATTTCTAAGGGTAAGTCACTAATTAAAATTTGTAAGCGATGGTGTAGGTCATTCAGATATTCTTGTGAGGAGATCACTACTTCGAGCCAAAGGGTTTGATCTGGGTTTAACCTGTTGTCGTGAGCCAATGCGGTTAGTTGGGTTTCAATGGCGTTAAAATCACCTTTAATCAGTTGCATTGGTTGAAAACAGGGGATTTCTAAGGGGGTAACCTTGGCTAATTTTCCTTGATCAAAGTCGACCAACAATACTGATTTTTTGTGTTGACGGTGTGCTTCATCAAAGCTTAATGGTAAGGGCGAACCGCTATAACGAATATGTTCTGATTTTGCAACCCGCTGGGGTTGATGAATATGCCCTAGCGCAATGTAATCAGCGGCAGGAAAACCACTGGCAGGAAAAGCATCCAAGCTCCCAATATAAATATCACGTACCGAGTCACTGCTGGTTGCGCCAACAGTAACAAGATGCCCTGTCATAATAATGGGTAAAACCTGTGAGTAATCGGCTTGGAGCGCGCGGGCTTGTTGGTATAATGTCTCATAATAGTCTGTAATGGCGTGTTGCATTGCAGCTTGCTTCTCTTGCCCTGTTTGTCCTGCTTTACTGGTTAAAATATCCCGCTTACGTAAAAAAGGAATGGCACATAAAATTGCTCCGACTTCACCGTGCTGATTTTTTAGGGGCATGACTCGGTCGGTGTGTTGATGGTTTATTCCTGAAATAACCTTTGTTTTCAAACATGCCAATAACGCTTTGGATTCATTTAAAGTGGCTACGGAATCATGATTCCCTGCTAAAATAATCAACTCACAGGGTAAGGTTTGCAAATCGACAATAAAGCGATTATATAATTTACGTGCATAACTGGGGGGTGAACCCGTATCAAAAATATCGCCTGCAATAATTAAGGCATCAACGTGATGCGTTTTGATCTGTTGCAGTAACCAATCAAAAAAAGCGCGATGTTCAGGCGCGCGGCTTTTGCCCATAAAATGTTGACCTAAATGCCAGTCAGAACTGTGAATAATACGCATAATAAAAAATAAGGATAAGAAAAGAATCAATAGACTATAGTTCAACTTTTGGAATTGAGGTTTCACCTTGGTTGAAATTGGATCACTCACCACTGCATTAAATAAAATACAGTCGTGTATCCCGACTGACTAAAAGCCTCCGCTTAGGAACTAATTGTCTTTTATTCAGTCTACTTTGCGCATTTCAGGTTTTATAAGCAATCGCTTGTAATGATTAAAAATAAAAAGAGATCACAATATGAGTATATTATTTTCGACAAGATGGCTAATCGCAACACTTTCATCCTCATTGCTGTTAACAGCCTGTGGTGGTGGTCATTCTAATAATGTGAGCCGCGAGCAAATGAATACGATGGTTGGTTCGGTACTCGGTGGTGTTGCAGGGCATCAATTTGGCAAAGGAGAAGGGCGTATTGCAATGACGGTGCTTGGTACGGTGTTAGGCGGTTATATTGGTGGGCAATTAGGACGTGATATGAACCGTTATGATCATCAAAAGGTTTCGGGGGCTTTGGAAAGTGTGCCGAATAACCAGAAAGTGACGTGGAACAATCCAACCACGCAGTCAGCTTATGTGTTTACCCCTGTGAATACCTATGAGGGGAATGTTAATGGACAGCGTAGCCAATGCCGTGATTATGTATTGGATGCGAGGGATAAAAATACGGGACAACCGATGAAAATTCAGGGACGATCTTGTCGTAATGCACAAGGGCAATGGGTGTCTGTGAATTAGAAACAGACGACTAAAACGAGGCTAAAGCCGTTAGTTTCTTATCCTCTTTAACCTTTGCGTTTAGCATCAACAACGTGGGGTAATTCTTCGATTTTTCCGAGGGCGTTGGAGAGTTGCTTTAGATTTTCTATTTGCACATCAATCTCTAATATTGAGATGAGATCTGTTTTACCGCGTCGGCTGGAAATATTGGTAACATTGATTTGTTGCTGAGCCAGAATATCGGCAATATCACGTAAGAAGCCCGGTTGATTGAAGCCTGTTATTTGTACTCCTACCCTGTACGCGGTATTTTCTGTTCCCCAGCTTGCTTGAGTAAGCCGTAATTGTTGTTCAGCGTTGAGGTTTTTGTTTTGTACATTAGTACAATCGCTACGGTGGATTTTAATGCCCCGTCCAATAGTGATATAACCAATAATATTATCCCCTGGAACAGGTTGACAGCATTTAGATATTTCAACCAATAGGTTGCTGACACCTTGTATTTTTATACCGCAATGAGTGGTGTTATTATTGTGCGAAGGAACTTGACAAAATTTGATGTCGTTTTTATCTGATATTTCTAAAGTATCAGTGAGTTGAGCTACACTAATATCACCGCGTCCTAACGCGATTAGGAAGTTCTTTTCACTGGGTAGATTGAAGCGTTTGATTAACGAGGCTAAGTCAATTTTTTTTATCCCTAAACGCCGTTGTTCTTGTTCGATTAAAACCATGCCATCATGTTGGTTTTTCTGGTGATCTTGTTGACGAAACCAATGGCGTATTTTAGTGCGTGTACCTGCTGAACCTACATAGCCTAAAATAGGGTTGAGCCATTTGCGTTTGGGTTGTTCTTCTTTTCCTCTTAAGATAACCACTTGATCGCCGTTATTAAGTTTGTAATCTAGCGGTACAATCGCCCCATTGACCTTCGCACCTTTGCAGGTGTGTCCAACGTGGGTATGAATAGCGTAAGCAAAGTCAATCGGAGTAGAACCTTTTGTCAGGTCGATAATATCACCTTTAGGGCTGAGCGAAAAAACCCGATCCGAAAAAATACCCGCTTGAAAATCATCTAAGAGTCCGCTATCGGATTCATCGTCATCTAGCAACCGCCGTAAAGAAGCCACCACCCGTTCCATTTCTGCATCTTGAGCACCGCCTTCTTTATAACGCCAATGCGCCGCAACCCCCAGTTCAGCAAACAAGTGCATATCATGGGTACGAATTTGTATTTCGACAGGCTTATGTTCAGGACCAACGACGACAGTGTGTAAGGATTGATAACCATTGGGTTTGCTGTTATTAATATAGTCATCAAATTCTTCAGGAATGTATGTCCATTCGGCATGAACAGTGGAGATCACGGCATAGCAATCTTTGTCATTATCGACAATCACACGTACTGCTCTTAAATCATAAAGCTGATCAAAATCTAGGGCTTTACGTTGCATTTTCTTCCAAATACTATAAATATGCTTGGGTCTGCCATAGACAGTGGCATTGATTTGGTCTGTGGTTAATAAATTACGCAGGGTTTCAGTAAATTTTTCGACATATTCTTCCCGCTCTAAACGTTTTGCTGCGAGCAATTTGGCAATTTGCCGATAACATTTAGGTTCTAAATAGCGAAAGGCAAGGTCTTCCATTTCCCATTTTAATTGACTGATGCCCAAACGATTCGCAAGCGGTGAATAAATTGCCATTGTTTCAGTAGCAAAGGCTTGTTTTAAGCTATCATCCGCTTGAGATAACAGCCGCAGTTGTTGTAAATTCCAAGCTAAACGAATTAATACGGCTCTGACATCATCAACCATTGCTAATAACATCCGCCGTAGATTTTCGGCTTGTTCAGGAATAGCCGTTTCTTGTTGAGAGGGTGATTTAAAATGATGCAACCACCGCATATTTTTAACCAATAAAGCAATGGTGCTATTAAACTCTTGTTCAATGTGTTCAACAGGCAAGCTGTCAATAAGGCGTGTATCACTCAAGAGTGTGGCTATTAGGGTGACTTGATCCACTTGTAAATGAATTAAAGTATGTGCAACGTCTAAACTAATCGGAAGATAGGGGCTATCCTTCGGTGGATTAAGGGATAATGCGAGGCAGATATAATCAACAGCACAACGAACACTTTGTTTGTCCTTTTCTTTACCACTGACCCATAAACGATTTATCCATTCTTCACGGTTATATTTTGTACTGTCAATAAGTTGGCTATGTTGCATAGTATCTTATACATATTGTGGGTGAAGGGAGTTAATAACAGGGAGATCATCTTTTCTTGTTAAAGTTCAGCTATGATACGCTCAATATGTGTTTCAATCTCATCTAAATCTTGAATGATCGCGCTGGGTTGATGCGTTTCTGTCCATGCCCTTTGCTGTGGGTTTAGCCAAATCGCATGCAGACCTGCATTGAGTGCACCAAAGATATCACAAAGGGAATGATCACCAATATGGATCATTTCATGGGGTTGGCATTGGGCTAACATTAAAGCACGTTGAAACATTTCGGGGGCGGGTTTAGCAACACCTACCTCTCTGACCTGTACACTAAAATTAAAATATTGTCCGATACCAATTTTATCAATATCGGCATTACCATTACTAATAGTGCCCATAACAAACCGTTTTGAGAGGCGTTCTAATAAGGCGGTTACGCCATTAAATAAGGTGACTTGATTACGGGCTAACCAAAAAACATGAAAGGCATCCTGTGCCATTTTAGGGGAATAACCAAAGGTTTTAGCCAGTTGTGCTAACCAGTCCTGTCGAGTCTTGGTGAAATCAAATTGATCTTCAGGGTGTGCTTGATGATAGTTAAGGCGGCTTTCTCCAAATTGTGCCTCACTGTAGTAGTTGCTTATTTTGGGGTAGTGCGTTTTTATCCATTGATAACTTTCTTGTTCCGCACGGTGAATAACGGGGTGACATGCCCAAAGGGTGTCGTCTAAATCAAAAGTAATACATTTAATAATCCTCATGAGGTGATGATATGACAAGAAAGCAGGCTGAGGAAACCTCCAAGTCACATTTTTTTGCATTGATTTTTTTAGGGTTAGCTTTTTTCTTACCTATAGCCACACCCGCAAAAACCTTAGTCTTGATTCATGGCTATAAGGCGGATGAGAGCTCATGGCGTAGCACAGGGGTAACACAAGGTTTATTAAGCGCTGGTTGGAAGGATGGGGGAAGCTATGCTTTTTCTTGGCGAGGAATGATAACACCAAGATATCCTAACGGAGCAACTGATGCTTTTTTTACAGTGAATTTACCTTCACAGGTTTCAATTGAGCAACAGACTAATGTTTTAGGCTACTATTTAGAGCATTTATATGCCCTTCGTAACGAGCCGATTATTTTTGTTGGTCATTCTGCAGGGGGGATTGTGGCGCGCTTTTATTTGGTTCGCTTAGGACATGTTCCTGCACTGTCTTTAATTACCATCAGTACGCCACACCTTGGAACACCTGTTGCTAATTTAGCCTTGTTGACTAAAAATTCACCTGTCGGTGCCCTGCTGGATATGATGGGTCAAAAGCAAATGGTGATATCCAGTGGGTTATACACTGATTTAAAAACAGCTAAGCCGAACAGTTTTCTTTATTGGCTGAATCAACAAAGACATCCTAATATTCCTTATGTCTCGGTGATTCGGCTCAATAAAACGAAAATTGGATTGAATGTAGTCGATTTTATTGTGCCAACAGAAAGCCAAGATATGAATAATGTGCCTGTCTTACGAGGGCGTTCTAAGGTGTATTTTACCCAAGAAAACCATTTTTTAAGCGCTAATGATGGTATTTTCTTGGTTGATATTTTAAATCACCTCTATAAAAAATAAGGTTTATTTATGCCAATGTTAAAGCTTGTGAGTTTTAAACTCTGTCCTTTTGTGCAACGGAGCGTCATCCTCCTAAAGGAAAAAAAGATTGATTTTGAGATCAGTTATATTGATTTAAGCAATCCACCTGAATGGTTTTTAGCCCTTTCTCCAATGGGAAAAGTGCCTATTTTGGAAGTGGATAGTACCGTATTATTTGAATCTGCCATTATCAATGAATACTTGAATGAAGTGAATCCGCCCTCCTTACATCCTGTTGACCCTTTAGATAAGGCACAAAACCGAGCATGGATGGAGTATACCTCGACGCTTTATATGAGCTTTTTTAAACTGATGATGAGCAAGGAGAAAAAAGAAGGGGAGAAGGTAGTGCTCAGTATGCATCAACAGCTTGATGTGTTGGAACAGATTAAAGGCAGTGACCTTTGGTTTAATGGGAATAAGTTCTCAATGGTGGATATCTCTGCCGCACCTTTATTTATGCGGCTTGTCTTTTTGAAACAAGCCTGCGGCTTAGATGTGTTAACAGGGAGACCTCGGCTACAAGCATGGTCAGATAATTTACTGCAACGTGACAGTGTAAAACATTCTGTGGTTGAAGATTTTTCTGAGATTATACTGAACCGTATGCATGGTGCGGGGAGTTTTTTAGTTAATTAAGCCATTATCAGGTGGTGAGATGAGGTGCAGGGTTTTAGCATTTTACCAAAACCCTGCTTTCTAAACTAATGGTTAGGCAGCCTTTTGACCTTGTAAACGTGTTGAGTTGAATAAACGAGGGATGTTATCAGTTTCGATTAAATCAATGCCAAGTTGGCTGTAGTAAAGTACCGTTTCAGGATCATTGATACTGTAGAGCATCCATTGCCAATCACCTTTCCAAGGTGCATGGGTTTTAGGTACTTTTTTATAATCACAAATTAAAAAATTGGGATCTAAAGTGGTCGCTTTTTGCTGAGATACATCATCATAATGTTTAACCACCCAACCTGTTCTTAAGTTACTGTGTTTTTTAGCATAAGCTAAGGCTAAAGCACTGAACGAAATGATTACACACTGTGACGCATAAGGTTTTAAGAGGGTAATCAAATCATCCATCACTGTTGTTCTCCCCCAATGTTTTAGACTTTGCATTTTTATTTCAACAAAGAAAGTCGCTTGAGGGTACTGTCTTAATAACCCTAAGACATCTGATAATAAAGACAGTGGTGTTGGGTAGTGCTGGGTATTGAAACGTGTTGATTCATGAATGCTGAATGCTTTTAAGGTGTCATAGTCGTGTGAAAAAACGGAAATATCCTGTTTCGCCATACGTTTTAAATCGGCATCATGATGGACAATAAACTGTTGATCCTTGGTCATTTGAATATCAAACTCAATAAACTGAAGACCTGCTTTTAAAGCAGCTTCGATACCTTTGTAAGAGTTTTCAGGGAAACGTTTGTTATCACCTCGGTGAGCGACTAACTTCGACAAGATAGAATGATTCATAGTATGGTTTTTATTTTTTAGGTCATCTTTTAGAGCGCTTGTAAGGTGCTTAGGTTATTCCAAATAATCAATCAACCCCTTTACTTGCCTTGTTTACGCCTGCTTGAAATCATTCAATCAGAAGCAAAAATCTGCACAATAAGGGGCGATTGATGACTTAAAATAACCCAATGTTGACATTGGGTTATCGTTTTACTTTTTAGTCAATTTTTTTCGTAATGAGAAAAAATAACAAAAAAATAATTAACAATTAACAATTAACAATCAAATATCAATAGCAGGTGTATCTGTTCTTTGACAACCTTCTAAAGCACTATACAGTCTCTTCGGTATGACATTTATTGAAGTAATAGGAATATCTATATAAGTAGCCAATTATATAGATGCATAAAAACTTTGACTACTTTAATTCTTATCAGTTCTACTATTTTTATGATAAACAAATATTTTATAGCTTAAATTTTAACCATTTGTTATCAGGGGAGGCTAATTTTTATTGATTTAATCAATAATTACGAAAAGATATGAGTATCTTCTGTTGTACCTTAATTAAATTAGTGTTATTTTTACTCACAGAAAAGAATGCTTAGATTAAAAACAATCTTTAAATCAATGTCTTGCGGTTAATTGATTATTGAAAACTTTATTTTTAAGCTAAGTGGTTGTTTGAAGCTGAATAGGTAGGCTCGTCTGTTATCCCACTATCATAGATTCAGGTTATAGAAGCAGTTTTTGTACCCTCCTTTTTTACAGACCTTGCTTTTTATCCTCTCTCCTTATTTACCCCACTCAACAATGAAATTGTGTTTAGTTTCTTCTGTTTGTTGAAGAAAAAAACGGGAGATAATGGGTGAAATCTAATGATAAACGGTATAAGTGAAACTGATAATGGTTTTTATTTCTAAAGTATCCTACAAAACAACAGGGCGAATGGATGCTAATAGTGCTTATCAAAAATGATGGATATAACAACTATCATTCATGGATAGCTCCTCATAACTGTCCATAATACACCGATCAGCTTACTTCAACTTTAATCAATGAACCAACTACCACCCCATTGCTGAATAAAAGGGGCGCGTAATAAAGGAAAAATAAGGGGAACGAGAATGTTGTTTAAGTTTACCGCTTTAAACCTTTGTTATGGATGATTGTGCCCTTAGTAGCTTCAGCTCCCATGCTAGAAGAGGTAATAAAGTGAATAAAAAAGAAATAACTATTATAACCTACGGTACTTTCGATCTGTTTCATATTGGTCATTTGAAGTTATTAAAAAGAGCAAAAAGGTTAGGTGATAAGCTAATCGTTGGTATTTCAACTGATGCATTTAACTTACAAAAGAACAAAAAAACGGTGATTCCTTATCATGAACGTGCTGAAATTATAAAAAATATTCGCGTTGTGGATGCCGTTTTTCCCGAATCCGATTGGGAGCAAAAGCGACAGGATATTTTACAACATAATGTCGATATTTTTGTGATGGGTAATGATTGGCAAGGGAAGTTTGATTCGCTTTCCGACCTTTGTCAGGTGACCTATTTAGCGCGTACTAAGGGCATTTCAACAACAAAAATAAAAACACATTTACAGCAACAACCTACAGAGCCTAAAGTATTTTCTCAGCATCAACCCTTCGTTGTGAGTCTTTAATTTCAAACAGAGAGTAATCGGTTCATGGATAGTCGATACAGTAAGCTTAATGTAGCAGTCTATTTTTCAGGTAATATGGGGAATTTATATCAAATCCAGCAATGGATAAAACCTTTTGAAGCCTTAAATCAACAAGAAGAAATTGTCATTATTGTTCGTAATCTAGAGGTTTATGCTTGGATACAGGAATATACCGAGTTTCAACTGGCGTATACTAAAACAATGACTTCATTATTAAAACTCTACGAAGACAGTGAGTTTAAATGCATCCTTTATGTCAATAATTCGTGTACTAATTTTCAGTCACTGAGCAACAATACTGCTTTGCATATTCATATTAATCACGGGGAGAGTGAAAAAACATCAACCTTTAGCAATCGTGCCAAATCCTATGATTTTGTCTTTATTGTTGCCGAAGCCGCTTATGAAAAATATATGAATAACCTGATTTATATTGATAAAAGTAAGTTTGTGAAGATAGGACGACCACAAATTGATTTTATTGATGCGGTTAAAAGACCTAAAACGAATAAAAAAATCATTTTATATGCCCCCACATGGGAAGGAACACACTTTTCAATGAACTATACTTCACTCCCTAATTATGGAGTTGATTTTGTTAATAAAATAATTAAACAGGGTGATTATTACCTGATTTATCGACCACACCCTAATACAGGTTCAAGAGACCCAAAGACTAAGGCAGCAGATCAAAAAATCAAACGCATCGTACATCAATCACAACATGCTAAAGTGATGGCAAAAGAAGACATCAACAGTGTGTTTTCTTTAACCGATTTAGCTATTTTTGATAATTCGGCAGTAACGGTTGATTTTCTTAACGTCGAAAAACCGATGTTAATGACGGATTATTTTTATCGTCAAAAAGGGCAGGCGACAGGTAAACCGAAAATGATTAAGGCATGTGAATTGATCAATGATGCTAACAAAGATGATATTTTAGGCTTGATTAAAACGGCGTTAAATCATGATCCAAAAGCAGTACCCCGTAAAGCAATGAAACGTTATTTCTTAGGTGATTATGCTCAAGGGGAAAGCACTCAAGCGTTTATCGGGAAAATACAGGAACTGATTATATTTAGGGATCAATTAATCAACTCTGCTTGAAAACGATAAATAATGGCTTTGTTTATACCAATCGCCCAAAACTATCCGTGTTACGGTTTGACCTGCTAATTCAAAGGTATGAGTGGCAGGGCGATGGGTATGACCATGAATAAGCTGACTAACTCCAAAAGTTTGCATAACGGCTTCAACCTGTTGCTGATTAACGTCCATAATATTTTCTTGTTTTTGTTCGGTTTTTTCCTTGCTAATCGCACGTAATTGTTGAGCTTCCTGAATACGTTGTGGTAACGGTTTGGCTAAAAACGCTTGTTGCCACTCTGTGTTACGTAATAAAGTCCGCAACTGTTGGTAGTCCGTATCATCAGTACATAAGGTATCACCGTGCATAATCAAAGTGGGTGTACCGTAAAGATCAATCACATGATGTTCATCCAATAACTGCCCTCCAATACGTTGCATAAACGCTTCACCTATAAGGAAATCACGGTTTCCATGCGCAAAATACAGCGTGCAACCGTTATTGGATAATAATTTAAAGGCATCAATAATGCTGAGTATAGGCTCACCTAAAGGTGTATTTAAAAGGTCATCACCAATCCAATAATCAAATAAATCCCCTAAAATATACAATGCTTCTGCATCTTCTTTAATCTGTTCTAAAAAGGTAAGGCATTGCTGTGTTGTTTCTGGACGCTGTGGATCAAGGTGCAAATCAGAAATAAACCATGTTTTCATAGAATGTCTTTCCTAAATCCGTATTAAACAAGCAAAAAAAAGAGCAACACCTGTCACCCTTTTTTTATAATTCAGTTGAGTTGTGAATTATTCAACAATGGTCATTTTGATGATTTTAACCACTTCTGTCGGTACATCAGCGTGTCCCATCTGCGTAGCCGTTTGCACTTCTGCAATGGCATCAACAACCTTTAAACCATCCGTTACTTTGCCAAATACAGTATAACCCCAGCCTCGTGTTGATTTGGCGGTGTGATTAAGAAAGCCATTGTTTTTTAGGTTAATAAAGAACTGTGATGTTGCCGAATGAGGATCATTTGTACGTGCCATTGCTAACGTACCCCGATCATTTTTCAAGCCATTATGAGCTTCATTATCAATCGGTGCTTTATTCTTCTTCTCGCTCATATCAGGGTTCATACCGCCCCCTTGAATCATGAAATCTTTGATCACACGATGAAAAATCAAGCCATCATAAAAGCCTTCTTTAACATAATCCACCATGTTTTTAGCTGATTTAGGTGCTTTAGTAGCATCCAGCTCAATAGTGACCGTTCCTAAGCTTGTTTCCATTTTGATGATTGGGTTCGCCGACATTTTATCTCCTGAAGTTTTTGATTTAGTTTCGGTTGCAACAGGTTGTATGGTGCCATCTTGAGCATTACAGCCTGTCATTAAAAGGAAGAAAGAGAGGAATAACAAGAGGGATTTTCTAATGGTGTTTAATTTCATTCACTTGTTCCTAAGTTTATTCTGTTGATCGTTATTATCGTTCAACAAAGCCTAATAATTTAAGGCGGGTATCATAGCGGATTAATGCCTGCTCTGCTACCATAGCGCATCGCCATATTCCCCCATTCTTAGTGAACGCATTATCATGTTAGAAATATATAATACACTTACAAATCAAAAAGAAGCCTTTAAACCGCTGGAAGAGAATAAAATTCGCATGTACGTGTGTGGGATGACGGTTTATGACTACTGCCATTTAGGTCATGCACGGGTAATGGTGGCGTTTGATGTGATTTATCGTTATTTCTTAGATCAAGGGTTTGAAGTCAGCTATGCGCGTAATATCACCGATATTGATGATAAAATTATTCAGCGTGCCATTGAAAACGAGGAAGATTTTAACCACTTAACCCAACGTTTTATTGAAGCCATGCATGAAGATGAAAATAGCCTTGGTGTGTTGCGTCCAAGCTTAGAGCCGCGCGCAACGGATAATATTCCTGCCATTATTAAGATGATCGAAACTCTCATTGAAAAAGGCTACGCTTATCAAGGTTCCACAGGCAATGTCTATTATGATGTGTCTAAATTTGAAGGTTATGGCAAACTATCAGGACGTAATTTAGACGATTTACGCCAAGGCGCAGGTGATCGTATTCGTATTGATGGGGCTAAAGATGACCCTTTAGATTTTGTATTGTGGAAACCCGCTAAAGCAGGTGAACCCTCGTGGGACTCCCCTTGGAAAAGAGGTCGTCCGGGATGGCATATCGAATGCTCTGCGATGTCAACTGAGCTGTTTGGTGCTACGTTTGATATTCATGGTGGTGGTAAAGACCTACAGTTTCCACATCATGAAAACGAAATTGCACAATCTGAAGCCTGTACGGGACAACATTTTGCTAACTATTGGATGCACAATGGGTTTATTCGTATTGATGATGAAAAAATGTCAAAATCATTAGGCAATTTCTTTACCATTAGAGAGGTGTTAAAACACTATCGAGGGGAAGAAATACGCTATTTTTTACTCACCAGTCAATACCGTAGCCCATTAAATTACAGCAAAGAACAATTAGATCGCGCGAATAAAGGCTTATCACGCCTATACGTTGCCTTGCGTGGTTTACCAATTGTAGCAGTGCTTAAAAATACTGATTTTTCTGCTCGTTTTCACGATGCGATGCAAGATGACTTTAATACCCCTGAAGCTTTAGCGGTTTTATTTGATCTTTCTCGGGCAACGAATACCGTTCGTCAAAAAGAAGGCAAACTTAATGCTGCTCCTTATGGTGCGTTATTAAAACAACTCGGCAGTCTATTGGGTGTGCTTCAAATGGATCCTGATGAGTGGCTACAAAATGATGAGCATCATCAAGGGCTCAGTCGTGAAACGATTGAAACACTCATACAAGCCCGTTTAACCGCAAGAGCTAATAAAGATTGGGCACAAGCCGATAAACTACGTGATGAGCTTACAACACAAGGCATTTCACTGGAAGATAAAGGGACTGAAACCCTTTGGCGTAGAGATTGAGGATTGCTTTTAAAATCAAAAATTTGTATCTTATACTCGCCCCCTAAAATATCACCGCTTTTTAACGTAATACCCCAACCTGTTTTGTGATTTATTATTTGATAAGGAAAGCATATGAGAAAGATGAGTTACGGATTGTTATTGATTGTATTGTTTTTAAATTTCGCCTTATTATCAACCCATGTTGCTGCTAAAGATAGAATCTATATTCTAGCAGGACAATCTAATATGATGGGAAAAGGTAAAACCCATTATTTATCTTCAAATTATCGAAAAACTCCTGCAAATGTGAAGTTTTACTACCAAGGTCGCTCGCATAAATTAGCACGTTATGCTTTTTTTGGTCCTGAGGTTGGTTTTGCTCACTCAATTGCAAGGGCTTATCCTCATGATACCCATATTATTATAAAATCTGTCGCGACAGGAAGCTCGATTAAACAATGGTTACCTGGAAGTGGGCTTTATAAAAGTACCCTACGGCAGGTGAAGTTAGCAGGTATTGCGAATAGCCCTAAGATTGAAGCGATTCTCTGGATGCAAGGTGAAAAAGATGCGCGTGATAAACACAGTGCAACACAATACGAAGATAATCTCAGACGTTTTATTAATGGTCTGCGTAATCATTTAAAATCACCCCAAAGTATGTTTATTATGGGGGAAATAAACCCTGATGATAAAGCCTTTTCAATGACTAAACTGGTACAAAAAGCTCAAAAAAATATTCAACACAGCTCACCCAATACGCTCTTAGTCTCAACCGATGGTCTTGGCAAAATATTCGACCATGTTCATTACAATGCCAATGGACAACTTGAGCTAGGTAAACGTTTTGCGCGTGCCTATCTAAAAGCTATTTCACACCGATAATTTTTATGAAGGAAATCTCCTTACTATGAAAAACCGTAGAGCATTTTTTAAAGCATCATTAGCTGTAACTGCAGGCGTAGTCTCAGGTCATAGCGTTCTGGCTTTAGCAAAAGAAGAGCCTGCTAAAGAAAAGAAAGCCACTGAAGTACACACTGATACAGAAAAACACACGTTCCCAAAAAGTATTTTTTATACGAAAGACAGTGGTGGAAAATGGGGAAAGAAAGGTGGGTCGCACCTTCCCAATGTGACCGTTGAAGGTGAAAAGGTGACGGTAACGACCAAGCATGGCATGTCAGAAAAACATTATATTGTTCGACATACCGTTGTTTCAGATGCAGGCGAAGTGTTAGGAGAAAAAACATTTTCATCTAGTGATGACGATGCGGTCTCTGTTTTTGAAATCAAAGGTAAACATAAACGCTTACATGCAACAAGCTTCTGTAATAAACACGACCTTTGGTTGACTGAATTTTCTATTTTATGATGTTAGCCGTTGATGTCCAATACCACGATAACAACACGGCTGTTGTCGCAGGTATTGGCTTCGAAACATGGGATGCTGCTATCCCAACGCAAATTTACACCACCGCAATTGATCACGTTGCCGCTTATTGTTCGGGGCAGTTTTATAAACGTGAACTGCCTTGTCTTTTGGCGCTACTCAAAGCACATGATTTATCCCCTAAAACCCTTATTATTGATGGCTATGTTTACCTTGATGGCAGATCCAAAGCAGGCTTAGGAAAGTATCTTTACGATGCCTTGCAAGGACAATCTCAAGTGATTGGTGTGGCTAAAAAAGCATTTGCTAATATTGATAATCAATATCAACTCTTTAGGGGCAACAGTAAAAAACCGCTGTACATTAGTTGTGTTGGAGAATCCCTTGATCATGCCAAACAGCTGATACACGATATGCATGGGGACTACCGTATTCCCAGCTTATTAAAAAAAGCAGATCAAGTGTGTCGAGGAAAGGGATGAAATTAATTGTGCTTGTGAGCCTCGTACTCATCACGTTAAGCATCAATCTATCCCACGCTATAGATCATACGGCTGTAGTAATCGATCATTCTAATGATCCTAACCAAAAAACACATGCCTATGCTGCTAAGTTATTTTGGAATAAACGTGACCAACGCTGGCAACGAAAAATTGTGGTTTATGGAAAACACCCTGATCCTCACAAGGGTCATGCGGTTTGGTTATACGTTAAGAGCCTAAAAATTCCAAACAGAGCAGGAACTAATGATTTATATTACAAACGTTTCTATCGAAAAGGAAATTGTGTCAAAAAAACACCATTAGCCGTGAGTAAACCGTGGTCAATTAATTTTGATCGAAATCACTTAGGAGCTTATCAAGCCGCTGAGTTTCGAGAAAACTGGAATTGTCCTGAATGGGGTATGGGGCTTAATTTAGTCTCAATTGTTAACGGAAGCCACGCCTATCGCGGAAAAGCATTGCGTATCCGTTATCCTAAGGGCGTTAGTGGTTGTACCAACGGTAAACAGTGTGTCAACTGGAAACCAACGTTAGACCGTCAATTTACAACACTTTATTACGGTTATCGGTTTAAATTTCCACGTAATTTTTCTTTTGTTCGTGGAGGAAAGCTACCAGGAATTGGTGGTGGTGTATCTAATACTAACGGTAAAATACCCAATGGAAAAGACGGTTGGAGTGTGCGGATGATGTGGCAAAAGGATGGCTCATTGATTCAATATGTTTATCATCCTGACCAACCCAGTCGCTTTGGTGATCTAATGCCCTTTGATATGCTTGCATTAAGTTTAGGACAATGGCATACGGTACAGACAAGAGTGACATTGAACCAAGCGGGTCGAAGAAATGGTTTGATTAAAACGTGGCTGGATGGAAAAGTGGTTTTAAATCGTCGCAGGTTGCGTTTTAGAACAGGGAATGATTTAAAAATTGATCGTTTACTGTTTGCGTCGTTTTATGGGGGGCAAGGTGCACAATGGGCTCCTTCATACGATAATGCGTTGTTTATTGATGATGTGCGTTTATCACCCCACCCTATTTTTTATAAAAAATAGGGTGTTAGCCATTAGTCTGTACGACTCGTCACTTCCAATAAATGATAACCAAACTGAGTTTTTACTGGGCCTTGAACTTCATTGACAGGTGCGCTAAAAACAACTTTATCAAATTCAGGTACCATCTGTCCTGGACCAAAAGATCCTAAGTCACCGCCTTGTGCGCTTGAAGGACAGCTTGAATTAGCTTTAGCCACATCACTAAAATCTTTACCATCAAGAATTTGTTGCTTTAGTTCATTGCATTTTTCTTTGCTATCCACAAGTAGGTGACGTGCTGTTGCTTGTGCCATTATATTTTCCATTATGTTAAGAGTTGACTTCCCTATCTATGGGTATTCTTTCATTTCTCAAGCACTCATTAGCAAATTTATAAAAACATTTTTAGCAAGATAGCAACAATAATAATCACTGATAGCGCAATCCAATATTCCCTCATATCCCATTCATCAGTGGGTGGCTTGGCTGGTTTTTTAATCTGTTCTTTACAGGCTCTGCCTTCTTCCATCGCTCTAATGCGTGAAATGTGATCAGTGATCGGGTTCGCTTCCAAACCAACATATTCAGTCATAGTACCTCTCACATTAATTAAGGGAATAAGTAAATCAATATTAGCCCGTGCAACCAGCGCATTTTGCGTTGGAGGGCGTAACTTAATCTCCTCCCATTTTTTGAGATCTACCGCACTCCATTTATTTTTAATCGCATCCGCTGTTTTTGCTTTTACCGCCGCATTACGTGCTTTATTTTGCTTAATCATGGCAACGTAAGTATCGAACATTGCACCTTCACTTTTTGCTAATAAATCACGATTGCTTTCTAGAGACTCGAGTAGATCAGGAATGGGGGTATCATAAGCGGGACGCATTAACCTAACTTTATAGGTATGTCCCCTCATTGTGACTTCTAATTCAGAAGCATTATGAATATAATTTTCATCAGGTGGTGGTGGGGTTGCTGCTTTTTCAGGTGGTTTGTCTTTCTTCTCCTCCTTGGGTGGATCTTTTTTGGGAGCCTTTTTGGGGATTAATAGTTTAGCGGTACGAGTAAAAGGGTAAAGCGCGTAGTGTAGAATAGAGTTCATTAGGGGCATTCCACGAAGGTAATTATTTCGGTTTCTAATTGAAAGGCGGTCAGTTGACGTTGCCAGATGCATCCTGTATCGAGTGCAATGACATTGTGATCCTGATAAAAACCAAGGCTTGACCAATGACCAAAAATAACTTTAACAGGAAGTTGTTTTCTAATCGGACAGTGAAACCATGGCATCAGTTTGGGGTGTTTTTGTTTATTTTGAAACGGATTTTTCTTAAGCTCAAAATCCAGTGCACCTTTTTTTTTACAAAAACGCATTCTGACAAAACTGTTCAGGATGTATCTATCTCGTTTGTATGATACTAAGTCGTTTTTCCATTTAACAGGCTCATTAGAATACATATTTTTAAGCCAGCGTTTGGGGTGTTTTCCTTGAAGGTTTGTTTCGATTTCTTGAGCATGGCGCACGGCTTGATTAAGCGACCATTGAGGTGAAATACCCGCATGTGACATTGCATAACCCAGTGACTTATCAACCTGTAAAAAAGGACGATGGCGTAGCCAGTGGATCAGTTCATCTCGGTCAGGTGCTCGAAAAATAGCATCTAAACTAGGGTGGGGTTTAAAGATACCATAATAACTGGCAATCAATGAAACATCATGATTGCCCAAGACACTAATGGCGGATTGATCAAGGTTTTTGATAAAGCGTAAAACATCAAGTGATTGAGTACCTCGGCTAACTAAGTCACCCGCTATCCATAATGTATCATCCTTAGGAGAGAATTTAATTTTATCCAGTAATTTTCTCAAGGCGTTGTAACACCCTTGAATATCGCCAATTGCATAGTTTGCCATACCGCATATTTTACTACACTGGTAGTTTTTTAGTAGAACGTTATTACCTTTGTGCACTCTTTTTGCCTAAAGTTAGCCTTTAAAAAAGAAAAAAAGAAAGAACTAGATCAATAAGCCCATAATAAAATAATGATTTTAATGGATAATTTTAATTATAAATAAAATTTATACTACATTTAATTTTATTATGTATAATGTACCCAACGTGTGAACAGCAAAAATAAGATAATGATATCGAAAACACACAGAATTAATGGGGAATTGATTCAATAATGGCAGTTACAATACCTAAATATGCAGTAGCAACCAATCATTGGGCTACAAAGTTATATGCTCGTTTAAGTGCAATTCTAAGCACTCACTATAAAATATACCAACGACTTTCGACGGATGACCTTCCAAAAGGTGTCCTTTTTTGTTTACAAAGAGAGAATCGTTCAATTTTTTTCTTTGTTTGTAGCGATGAGTCTCAAGGACGTGACCTGTCTCAGTTTAGCGTTAAAGAAGTGCTGGCTTACAAAGCAGAAGCATTACAAAAATTATTACATTTCCAGCAATCTTTATTTCCTGAAAAACTACAAGACCACGCTGATTTATTAGCACCTTTTATTATTGTCTTCCCAAACAGTGTCAATGCTGATGTACGCTTGCATTTGAAATCTCAAGGTCTGCATATTTATGGTCGTGATGCTTTGATTCCACAAAAAATTTTGGCATTAGTCACCCAGTATATTGGCATGCCAACCTCCAATTATGTTTTAGACTATATGCGCTGTCGCTTTAGTCCAGAATCAATTATTTCAAGAGGTCAGTCCTTATACCTTCCCAAAGAGAATTCATCACTCAAGCTATCTCACTTTTTATTAAGCAGTGAACAGGAATACGCACTGAAGCAAGATTTAGTGTTAAAAACAGATAATATGTCCTCACATCAATATAACTTACGGCTTATTCATGGCGCATCAGGAAGTGGTAAGTCATTGGTATTATTGCATCGTGCTAAGCTCTTACGTGAGTTATACCCGAATAAAAAAGTATTGGTGCTAACGCACAATAAAGCGATCAATCATTACTTAAAGTTACATTATAAAGACCTGTTTGAAAATAAAGGTAGCGACAGTGAATGCCGTCCCTTTATGGAATGGTGCTTGCGACATTGGAAAGGTTCACGGCGTTTTGTTTATCAAGATGAGGTGATGGATGTGGTGAAACAGGTTTTTGCACGTCATTTAGCAGGCTCTGAAGTCACTAAGAATTTACTGTTAAGGGAAATTAATTTTATTAAAGATCGACTGATTTTTACTGAAAAAGCCTATCTTGATGTGGATCCCGCCGAGCAAGCTTTTCCATTAGAAAAAGAAATACGTGAGCGTATTTGGCGCACCGTATTAGATTTTGATATTGAATTAACCACCAGAAATATTCTGTTATGGGCAGACCTTCCTCGGATACTTTGGTTAGAAGTAGAAGAGGGTAGAATACAATTAGAGCAATACGATCATGTATTAATTGATGAAGCACAATATTTTGCTCCCATTTGGTTCGCGTTGGTTAAAAAAGCAATCAAACCCAATATTGGACAATTGTTTATGGTCGCCGACCCTGATCAAGGATTTCTTAATCGTCGTTTAAGTTGGAAAGAAACAGGAATTGATTTACGTAATAGAACATTCCGTTTAAAACATAACTACCGTTCTAACCCTTTAATTCTAAAAGCAGCTGATGAGTTTTTATTCCGTCGTATACCGAATGAAACGGTCAATATGGTACCCGCTAAACCTTGCGATGAAAGCGCTAGTGAGGATTGCCTTTCACCCACACTGTTACATTTTCACAACGAAAAGGATGAACGTAATCGTTTGGTGAGTGAAATCCGAAATTTATTACAACACGGTGTGCCAGCCCGTGATATTTTGATTTTAGAGGCGGGTCATTTTAATGTGCGCCCTCTACTACAAGACATAAAAAAGACACTTGATCACCCCGTTTGTATGCTATCTGATCCCAGTTGGAATGAAGAGGCGCTCCGAATTTGTGAATTAAGTGCAGCAACGGGTTTAGAAAGCCCAATTGTGTTTATTACAGGCTTAAAATCATTGTTTTCAGAAGAACAACGTCACGGTATTAGTGAGCGTGAGCGTCACCTCTTAACGATTGAAAACACCCGAAAACTCTATATGGGTATGACGCGCGCCAGTGAAAAATTGATCTTATTGATGACATCTAATACGATTCCAAAAGCACTTAAAATTAAAGAAATTGATATTCCAACAACCTCTTCGAATAAATTAGCACCCGTGCGTTATCTACACCTTAAATAACAATAGCAGATAAACACGGCGTTATTCACTACGGTTTGTTTAGGGACTTAGGAAGCGTTGAACAACAACAGGATCACCCGTTTGAATTCTTCCTGTTTGCTCATGGATAACGTTCTGTCCAAAATAAACAGCATTACCCTGTTTTCGGAACATCATCAGCGTTTTCAAGGGCTCCTTACCTTTGCGCTCACCTTTGTTAGGATCAACCGTGGTGATCACACAACGAGAACAGGGTTTTACACCCCGCATGGGAAGGTTGCCGACTGTAAACTGTTTCCATGTATCTTCTGCAAACGCATCGCTTCCCGTCACCACAATATTAGGTCGAAACCGTCGCATTTCTACCGTTTCTTCCAAGCGTGAATTAAGATCGTCTAATGAGGCTTGAGAAATAAGAAGAAGGGGAAAGCCATCAGCAAAACCTGTGTGATCGCCCTTGTTTGAAAAAACAGGATCACACGCTCTGATTTCATTGTCAGGAATATACACCAAATGACAAGGGGTCTTTAACACCGTTGATAACCACTGATCTTCCGCGGCTCCTATACGTTGAGCGGTAACGGTATCTTGCCAAATTCCAACCGTCATGGTCTGCGTTGCTATCGCTTTAGACACGTACAGAGCAGGATGACCTAAGCAACTTAAAACCAGTTGATTTTCAATAAACTTAGGCTGTATTAAAGCCATTCTAGGGTACTTGCGTTGGCTTAAAAAAAGACCTTCAGGCGATACTAACATCCAACGGCGGTCATGTTTTAAGCCCATTCCATCAAGTTCTGAATATTCTAATGAAATCCCTGCACAGGATTTCACAGGGTAAAGGGTCAGTGAGCTAACCGTCATTGGTGGGGGCATACAATAATCCTAATTTCACAATGTGTTAATCCATTTGCTTAATCACGATAGACAACAAAACTATTTTTGACATAAGCACTACGCTTATAACGGTTTTTAATACTTCTTTTAATTGTCTGTGCTTCTTCCTTGGTTTCATAAGGGCCTAAACGGACTTGATAAACCGTACTGCCTCGTATTTCAGAGGACACCACAAAAGCGGAGTAACCTTGATCAGCAAATTTATTCATTACCTTTTTAGCATCTTCAAGGTAATGGCTGGCAGATATTTGCACACCATAACCGGTATAATCTTCACTAAACGGATTGATGGTTTGATTAATGGTACTTGCCGCACTACTGATAGACGTAGGGATGGAAACAATTCCTCTTGATTTTAAATAAAGAAAACCGAGAAAACCAATCGCGACAATAAGTGCTCCGATCAGAAGATTAGACGCGCCCTTTTGAGCCTTTTTTAATGAATAAGTAAGTATTTTGCTTTGCATAAGTCATTCGTCCTAGATGATTGAATTTATAACATGGCATTCCTATTGCCGATAATAGTACAGCAGAGTGATTAACGTCTACTATAGAAGCCTCTTGATTTAAAAATTTTGTTACAAAATTACCTTTCATAATAAAAACACCTAGCTACAGCTTAAATAGTATTGATTTTTACGTTGTATTAAGATGTTTTTTAATATACTGATATACAGTTTCTACTGTTCCTTGATGCTGTTGTATTAAAGTGTGACAGCGTTTTTTTATTTCATCCTTATTATTATTGTCAAGCAATATCAGCAATCTATCCCTGATTTTATCCTCTGTTAGTTCCACCCAAGCCACTTGATTTTTACACAAGGGTTGGTAAAGATCATCATTATTGAAAATATGCGGACCACTGACGACAGGAAGACCTAATGCTGTCGCTTCTAATGGGTTGTGTCCTCCTGTTCTTAGTAAGCTTCCTCCTATAAAGGCAAGATCAGCGGCGGCAAACCAAAGTAACATCTCCCCCATGCTGTCCCCTAAAATAATATCAGCAGAGGCATTGAAAGAATGTTGGATGCTACGCCGTTGCACCTGATATGGAGAATGAATGAGTAATTGATGAACACTCTCAAAACGTTCGGGATGACGTGGAACGATAATTAATAATAAATCGGGAATGGACTGCTTCAAATGCTGAAATAGGCTCACTATAATCGTATCCTCACCCTCATGTGTACTGGCTGCAACCCATACAAGACGGTCTTTTCCCCATTGTTTTCTGAGGGATAAACCTTGTGCGGGTAGCGTGGGATCAATGCGAATATCAAATTTAAGATTGCCCGAAATCTTCACTTTTTCAACGGAAGCACCCAAACTCAGAAAATGCTGTTGATCCTGTTTATTTCTAACCAAAATACAATCGGCATGGGCTAATGTTTCACTGATGAGGTTTTTTATCCGCAAATAGCGTTGAGTGGATCGCTTTGATAAACGTGCACTAACCATTAGCAATGGAATATTCTGCTTCGCACAGGTGGCATATAAATTAGGCCAAATTTCCGTCTCGATAATAATCAATAAACGGGGCTTGAGCGTATTGATAAAACGATTCACTATCGTTGGCAGATCATAAGGAAAATAGCAGTGAAGCACTTGATCGCCAAAGTGTGATCGGATGGTCTGAGAGCCTGTTGGCGTTGTTGAGGTAATTAATAGGCTATAATTAGGGTGAGTTTTAAGCAGTTTTTTAATTAAAGGTTTCGCTGCCACCGCTTCTCCGACGGATACGGTATGCAACCAAATCACATCGTGTTGAGGACGTTTAAAGGGGAGATAGCCGAAGCGCTCCTTAATACGCAAGCGATACGCTTTGTTTTTACGGCTTTTTAAGATTAAACGCAATAAGACAACGGGCAATAAACCATACAATAGGAACGAATAGAGTAAACGTTGTGGCGACATGGCTTTGCTCCTAAGGACATTAAACAATGCAACAACTCTTATCCATAATAGAAAGAGGCGGGTATCAGAATTTCAACCCACTTTATGCCACCTTAGGTTATACGGTAGAAATTCAAACCACAATGCGTAAAGCATTAAAATTTCTTAAAAAAAACAAACCAGCAGTGATTGTTGCTGAATTTAATTTTCAATCCGATTTTCGTGATCGCACCAGTAGTTTAGAATCACTGATGTCGGTTGTACAGCGGATGCCAACGACACAGGTTATTATTTTTTATGATCAAGAATTTGTCTTGCAACTGGCACGTTTAGAAGCGCGTTTTACTTTCGCCAGCACGCTCGCCTTTCCCATTGAGGACGATAAATTAAAACGTGTATTACTTGCCTTAGAATAGCTTAAAAAGCTTTGGATGATAGGAGATAGACAAGGAAGAAATTTAGGGAATAAGTGAAGATAAAAAGCTAAAAAAACCATTACACCTCACTTTTTCCCTAAAAAAAGAAACTGAAAAAATATTAATTAAGACACAATTAGGGGGAGGTAAAAATCAATATATTTTCATTTCTTAGGCTAGAAGAATCTTAAGGATAGACCCTTGTAGACATCAACTTCCTTGTCGATATAGGAAGAATAAAGAAAATAGCGAGAGGAATCTATAGGTGTTTAAATCAATGAACTAGGGGTTTTCCTTTATTCATAAATTCCATGCTCTCGCGTTGATAAGAATTTTATATCAGGATAACGTTCTACTGCCATTTGGAGGTTCACACGGGTAGGTGCAATATAAACTAATTCCCCTGCATGATCATAGGATAGGTTATTCGCCGCTTTGGTTTTGAACTTTTCAAGCTTTACCTCATCATTACAGGTAATCCAACGGGCGGTTTGCACGTTAACATGTTCAAACTGGCAATCAACGTTATATTCATCTTTTAGCCGTTGTGCCACGACATCAAACTGTAAAATACCCACCGCGCCTAAAATCAAATCATTATTAGTCATCGGACGAAATAACTGCGTTGCGCCTTCTTCACACAGTTGATCCAAGCCCTTTTGCAGTTGTTTCATCTTTAAAGGGTCTTTTAATTGCGCACGACGAAATAGCTCAGGTGCAAAGTTAGGGATGCCTGTGAAATAAAGGGTTTCGCCTTGGGTGAAGGTATCACCAATACGAATTGTGCCATGATTATGAATACCGATAATATCGCCCGCATAGGCTTTATCAATATGACCACGATCTGCCGCTAAAAAAGTGAGCGCATCAGGAATTTTAACACTTTTTTTAGTTCGCACTTGGTGTAATTTCATACCTTTGGTAAAACTACCCGAACAAATACGCATAAAGGCAATACGGTCACGGTGTTGCGGATCCATATTCGCTTGAATTTTAAAAATAAAGCCCGTGAACTTTTCCTCATCCGCAGAGACTTCACGCGTTGTGGTGGGGCGCGGTTGCGGTGGGGGTGAGTACTCGACAAAATCCGCTAACAATTCTGCAATACCAAAATTATTCACTGCCGAACCAAAAAAGACAGGAGTTAATTCGCCTCGAAGGTAGGCTTCAATATCAAACGCATTACTCGCCCCTTGGACAAGCTCCACCTCTTCACGTAACTCATCGGCAAAATCACCAATAACTTCATCAAGGCGAGGATTATTTAAGCCTTCAATCACTTCCCCTTGCATAATTTTACCTTCATGATTGGGGTTATAAAGGTGAACGCTATCCTTAGCAATGTGGTAAACCCCCTTTAATGATTTTCCCATACCAATCGGCCATGTCACTGGCGCACAGCGAATATTAAGAACCTCTTCCACTTCATCCAGCAGATCAATCGGATCACGTCCTTCACGATCTAGCTTATTAATAAAGGTCATAATCGGCGTATCACGCAGACGGCAAACCTCCATTAATTTAATGGTGCGTTCCTCAACCCCTTTCGCAACATCAATCACCATCAATGCCGAATCAACCGCGGTGAGGGTACGGTAAGTATCTTCCGAGAAATCTTCGTGTCCAGGGGTATCCAGTAAATTGACAACATGATGACCGTAAGGAAACTGCATCACCGATGAGGTAACCGAGATACCCCGTTCTTTTTCCATTGTCATCCAATCTGAGGTCGCATGACGCGCGGCCTTACGCCCTTTGACCGAACCTGCTAACTGGATTGCACCGCCAAATAACAGCAGTTTTTCGGTAATCGTCGTTTTACCCGCATCGGGATGTGAAATAATCGCAAAAGTACGACGGAGTGCAGTGGCTTCGCTATGTGTTGCCATAGGGTTATTGATTCCTTATCAGATGTTACTTTAATATCTTTGTCCGTTAACGAAGGGGAAAGATCAAGAAACAAATCCAACGGTTAAGGCTTCAAGCAATGCTTTTTGAGCATGTAAGCGATTTTCTGCTTCCGCCCAAACGACACTTTGAGCGCCTTCTAAAACCGCAGTGGTTACTTCCTCTTCGCGGTGTGCGGGTAAACAATGCATAAAGAGGGCATCGTCTTGTGCTAATGCCATCACGGCTTCATTGACTTGAAACGGTGCAAAGGCTTTTTCACGTATTTTTTGCTCTTCTTCTTGTCCCATACTCGCCCAAACATCGGTTACTACCAGTGCTGAACCTTTAGCCGCAATATTAATATCAGCACTGATGCTAATGTGTGCATCGAACTCTTTGATTAAACTCGTTTTAGGCTGATAAGCATCAGGACAAGCAATATTGAGGTGAAAACCAAACTGTTTCGCTGCCACCATCCAAGAGTGGCACATATTATTGCCATCGCCCACATAAGTCACCGTTTTCCCTTGAATATCCCCCCGATGCTCTTGATAAGTCATCATATCAGCAAGTAACTGACACGGGTGATAATCATCCGTGAGAGCATTAATCACAGGAACACTAGAATATTCTGCAAAAGTTTCGACGGTTTGGTGTGAAAAGGTACGGATCATAATAATATCCGTCATACTCGAAATCACCCGTGCGCTGTCCTCAATCGGCTCACCGCGCCCAAGCTGAGTATCGCGAGCAGATAAAAACATCGCATGTCCACCTAGCTGTGTCATGCCAGCTTCGAAGGATACGCGGGTACGCGTGGATGCTTTTTCAAAAATCATCGCTAAGGTTTGATTTTTCAACGGTTGATCATCACGATTACCTGCTTTCCATGCTGCTTTTAGCGTAATCGCACGTTGAATTAAAGTCTTTAGCTCATCAGGGCTAAAATCACGGAGGGTCAGAAAATGTCTAATTTCTGCCATGGGAATTTTCCTTTGTTGGATGGGAGCAAGCAAGAATTTGCTCTGTTATTATTGTTATAATTTTGAGATAAAAAAGTTAAAAGGAGTCCTACAATTGGTAGGACTCCTTTTAACTTAGGTGGGGTAAAAAAGGAAGGGGGAATTTAACCCGTTTGCTGTTGGATTAAATCCGTTACCGTATTAATAACCTCATCTGCTTGAGCTTGGTTAATAATCAATGGGGGTAATAAACGAATGGTATTGCCCGCGGTTACATTAATCAACACCCCTTGTTCAGCAGCGGCGGCAACGAAATGAGTGCATTCGTAATCCAGCTCAATACCGATCATTAAACCTTTGCCACGAATCACGTTTACCGTACTGAGATGCGCTAATTTTTGAGTGAGCGCAGTGAGAAAATATTCACCGATTGTTTTAACATGATCAATAATGTTTTCTTGGCTCAACACATCAATAACCGTTAGAGCCGCACGCGTCGCTAAAGGATTCCCGCCAAACGTAGAGCCGTGCGTGCCAGGTGTAAAGATAGAAGCGGCTTTTCCGCCTGCCAAACAGGCACCAATGGGAACACCATTACCCAATGCTTTTGCTAAGGTCATTACATCAGGCTTAATATTGGTATGCTGAAAAGCAAACCATTCACCCGTTCTACCCATACCCGTTTGGATTTCATCCAACATGAGTAAGTAATTGTTAGCATCACAAATTTCACGCAACTGTTGCAAGTAATCGGCATCAGGAATTTGTACGCCGCCTTCACCTTGAACAGGCTCGACCAAGATCGCTACAATATCACTATTCGTGTCTGCCGCCGTTTTAATTGCGGCAATATCATTGAAATTCACTCGAACAAAGCCATCGACCAAAGGTGAAAACCCAGCCTGTACTTTGCGGTTTCCTGTGGCGGAAAGCGTTGCCAAAGTACGACCATGAAAACTACCACAAGCAACGATAATATTAGGGCGTTCAATCCCGCGTTGCTTTCCATACAGGCGAGCCAACTTAATCGCCGCTTCATTCGCCTCGGCTCCAGAATTACTGAAGAAAACATTATCGAGTCCCGAAAGCGCGCACAATCGTTCGCTCAAGGCTTCTTGGTGTTCAATGCGATACAAGTTAGACGTATGTACAAGCGTTCGGGCTTGTTCTGCAATCGCCTCAGCAATTACAGGATGGGCATGTCCGAGACCACAAACCGCAACACCTGCAACAGCATCAAGGTATTGTTTGCCTGTAGTATCCCAAAGATAAACGCCTTCACCCTTAGCAAAACTAATCGGTAAAGGGGCATAAGTTGTCATTAATGAGTGAGCCATTGGCTTCTCCCGTCAAATGATTGGTGAACTAATTGATAAAACAGTAACGGTAGTTTAATTATGAAAATCTATTTATCAAAAAAGGTAAGGAAGTTAGTCACGTTTTCCCTATTCACCCCTTAAATTTCTGGTTTAGCTGTTAAGCTTAGAAAATTATTAAGGTGAAAAATGATCGCTACACATCAATAACACGCGGAGCCGATCATTATCTGATCACAATAAAAAAGGGGTCGCGATATTAGCCACCCCTTTTTTTAGAAGCGCGGATTATGCCGTTTCATAAGAAACTTGTCAATACAAGGGATTTCTTGTGATGTCAAGTAGCGAATATTCAATATTTTAGGATGCCTTTGAATCGGTCTCCAAAGCATCTAATAAGTTATCAATATAATCATCACAAGAATGCACCTCAGCATTATTAGACGGTAGCTCAATCGCTTCCCCTAAATGATGCAAAGCACTAATGCTATCAAGCTTAGGAATAATATCGAACTCATTCACAAGACGGTAAAATGGAAACTTCTGATCGTAATGGGTGACAAAATCTTCTGTCCCAATGGGTGGTGCGCCAAAGGTATACACCTCTAAATTTTCAGCCGCTACGCCTTTATCATAAAAATAACACGCCGCCAACGTTGCAATTGCACCACCTAAACTATGACCCGTCAGAATTATTTTAGTATTAGCATTCAAATCTGCAAAAATTTTTTCCTCAAGACGATACCATTGATCATCCAGTTTAAAATCATTTTTCTTTACCGTTCGCAGAAACAGTTTTACCGCATCTTGAAATCCTTTATGCACATTAGCTGAAGCCTCACCAATAAAGCGCGTTTCCATACTGCTTAAATTAGTTGCCCAATCTTCCACCTTATCCGTTCCTTTAAACACTAAAATAATAATATGTTTATTAACGCTAGGGTCAAACTTAATCAGCTTCATAAACTGTAAATTAATAATCGTTTGTTGTGATTTAAAAAACAAATACAATAAATTTAAATAATGCTCATTAATTACCGTTTTGTGGCGGCTTTTTTTAGAGAAAAAATAATGGCTATTAAAATCATAATGCTGTTGCAATATTTGATAAACAGAGGGCTCCTCATTATAAATCAAACTGCACAGTTGAATTAAGTACAGGGCTTTTTCTTTATCAAAACCTTCGGTATAAGGTAACACCTCTTTACTTGACAACGCATTATGCGGCTGAAAGCGAATACGAATATCCCAATCCAGTATGATCTCACGGCATAACGTTAAGCGAATCACCTGCAAAGGATACAGTATTTGATAATCGTTATGCACATGTAACTGTCCATGCTCATAAAGAATGCTTTGTTTGTTTTTAAATCCCCCCTCATCATTTGTCATTTCAATACTGCTACCACTGATGCTTCGTGGAAAAAGTTGACCTATTGGTAACGGTTGATTCAAAGGAAGCGATAAAATATGAACCCCTTGACTTAAGGTATGCCTTTGTTTCGATAAACTGAGCAAATTCGACATCATTTAACCTAAATTATAGCGGATTTTACTGAGTATGCCCGACAGGGGATAAAACGTGCTAGAGCTACTGGAAAAAAGCAGAGTTTAAAACTGAATTAACCCGTTTAAAAAAGGTATTGATTAGCATCCGCATGTAAATAAGAGTATTTGTACTCCTGCTTACGCTAAGGCAGAATGGCTCAATGCTTTTAAAGAGCGTCCTTTTTACTAACACCACCACTAATTTATGAACAGTAAAGACATCAAGCAAGCAGGTTTAAAAGTTACCTTACCCCGTACTAAAATTCTAAAAATACTTGAAACGGCTTCCGCACATCATCTGAGTGCAGAAGAAGTCTACCGCGCCTTATTAGATGATGAAGGCGCTATCGCATTGGCAACGGTTTATCGTGTATTAACACAGTTTGAGACCGCAGGTTTAGTAATCCGTCATAATTTTGAAGGCGGACAAGCCGTATTTGAATTGGATGATGGCAAGCATCACGACCATATGGTTTGTCTACGCACAGGAAAAATTGTTGAATTTCATGATGAAATTATAGAGCAACGGCAGCGCGATATTGCAAAACAACACGGTTTTACTTTATCTGATCATGCGTTGATTTTATACGGTGAATTTGATGAAACTAATTCGTAAGCATAACACCCTAGAACGCTATTTTTTTGGAAACAAGTTGTTTTAAAATTGATATAAAATAATGGTTTATAAAAAATTATGAAATATAAAGACCTGCGTGACTTTATTACCCAGCTCGAAAAACAAGGTGAGTTAAAACGCATTACAGTTGAGGTTGACCCTTACCTTGAAATGACTGAAATTTGTGATCGGGTATTGAGAGCAAAAGGGCCCGCACTACTGTTTGAAAACCCAAAAGGTTATAGCACCCCTGTCTTAGCGAATCTGTTTGGCACACCTAAACGCGTGGCAATGGGAATGGGTGAAGATTCGGTCGAATCGTTACGAGAAGTCGGACGCTTGTTAGCGATGCTAAAACAGCCCGAACCGCCGAAAGGTATGAAAGATGCATGGAATGCATTACCTGTGTTTCGCAAAGTCTTGGATATGGCACCGAAGACCATCAAACGGGCGGCGTGCCAGCAAGTGACTATCGAAAAAGAGGCGATTGATTTAGCCAAGATGCCGATCCAAACCTGTTGGCCTAATGATGTCGCTCCCTTGATTACGTGGGGACTAGTGGTCACAAAAGGCCCGTATCAACAACGGCAGAATTTAGGTATTTATCGCCAACAAGTGATTGGAAAAAACCGCGTCATTATGCGCTGGTTATCGCATCGTGGTGGAGCGTTAGACTTTAAAGAATGGCAAAAAGAACACCCTAATGAGCCTTTTCCAATAGCGGTTGCTTTAGGGGCAGACCCTGCAACTATTTTAGGTGCGGTGACACCGATACCCGATAGTTTATCCGAATATGCGTTTGCAGGCTTATTGCGCGGTTCTCGTACCGAGGTTGTTAA
>JAGLBW010000133.1 GCA_023146545.1 Cocleimonas sp. | reverse complement strand
TCAGTTAGATACCCAGAAGCATAGAACGCTTTGCGCCAATAGTCAAAAAGAAAGTAAGTAATCGAGCGAGGAGAAGAGGGGATGCGTCTTATCACTTAAAGAAGTCCCCCCGTTATTTTATGAACTTTCCGACAAAGCAGTCTAAAAAACGGCTAAACGCTAAGTTTTTCTTTTGGGATGCAATCCGCTCCCATCACCTCGCTTAAAATGGAATTCACATCAGCTCCTGAGGGTTTAGGTGCTTTAATCGCTTGGATTTTTCCTGTGTCTGGATTTTTATTGAGTAAGGTTAAGTTTTCATACGCTGTATTGGCAATAATCTGTGGTGAATGCGTGGCGACAATAAACTGATTTCCTTCCCCTATTTGTGCATAGATTTTCATAATTGCTAATTGCCATGACGGGTGTAACGATATTTCAGGTTCATCAATTAGAATGATTGAGTTAATAGGGTTTAATATCATTAGGGAAACAACTCGACCGTATAATTGTTTCTCACCATCACTTAACTGATTAATACTAAGTAAATCCCCTTTAGTATTTTTAAAAATAGGCTTATTTTGCTGGTATATATCCAAATCATGCAGAGTGGTAGACATTTTTACAGCAGTGAAGTGAGCATTAAAATCAGCGACTGCGTCTTGAGTTCTTATTTTTGGATCAGTTGCTCTGCTTTGTCTTTCTTTGGAGATAATATATTCACGGATATAATACTCGGCATTACCCAGTAGAGACGCTGTGTTAATTTCATTATAAAACTGATAATCAGTATTTAGAGTTGTGGTTTGTCGATATTCAAAGGCAAGCTTTGCAGGAGAGTAAATAAGTCTAGCGGATGTATGTTGACCACCGATAAACTTATTGTTTCTCGCTATTTTATTCAAAAAATGATTAAAAAATATATCATTTGAAAAATTTAGATTATTTATACTACGCGTAGTACCAACTAATATAGTGACTTTAGGTTTTTTTTTATCAGGTATAAATGACTTCTTAATTACCTCTAATAATGAAGTCTTACCACTCCCATTAGTCCCTGTAATGACATTGATAACATTTTTTTTATCGACAGGGGTTTTAAATTCAATACCAATATTCTCAAAAACTCGAAATTCCTCTATTTCAATATGATTAATATGCATACTAACGACCTAAAATAATGAGGTGACTAATTATAACAGCCTGTAAGTATTCAGCTATGCTATTGATGTATTAGTTTAAAATTTATACCGAACACCGTTAGCTTTGATAAAATATAGAGCAAGAAATATTTTAGGAGGTAAAAAATAATCAATGGATTGTCGGTTAAATATTGCTTTAAGCGTAGCAATGGATTGGCTGAATATTTACGTAGGATGTCCTGAGATACGAAGCGCATCATAATAGCTAAAGACTCTGCGTGGTCTCGATCAATTGAGAAAAACATTTAAGTGCTGTAAAGGTTTCAGTTTCTACTGCCGCTTGTTGGGAATCGGGTTGATGGATTGCTAATAGGTATGCAATATTGTAGTGCTGTGCACAGCGCAATACGTCTAAATTATCATCAATAAAGAGACTGTGCCGACGATCAAAATCAAATTGTTGTTGTAAAGTTTCCCAAAAACCTGTTTGCTCTTTGGCTAAACCAATATCATGCGCGCTAATAATTCGATTAAAATAAGGTTCAATTGGTGCGTATTGAAATTTTAGCCTGATCGTTTTAGGGTGAGCATTGGTTAATAAAACAACGTGTTGCTGTTGTTGCTTTAAAAACTCTAAAAAAGACAATACCTTGGTACGGATTTGGATACGCTGAGCGGTTTTATGCTTTAATGCTTCAATATCCATACCCAAATGCTTTCCCCAGTGATCAATACAATACCAGTCTAGTGTGCCTTGAAAGGCTTGATAATGTGTTTTTAGCTGTTGCTTTGCTTCTTCAATACTGATTTTCTGTTGTTTAGCGTACTGGATTGGAATGTATTCGAGCCAAAAATAATTATCAAAATGTAGATCCAGTAACGTACCATCCATATCCAAAAAAACAGTTTGGATGGTCTTCCAATCCATGGGAATTTTTTTCTCAATCACAATTAAAGTCCTAGCGGGGGTTTATGAAAAAACCGACTATACATCAAAAAACAGTCGTTGCCAGCAGTCGATTATTTGCTATCGAAGCCTTAGATTTAGAGTTTTCTAATGGTGAAAAACGTCAATACGAACGCCTAGCCCGTCGTGGTCATGGCGCCGTATTAATTGTTCCCATGTTAGACGATAACACCATGCTATTAATACGAGAATATGCCGCAGGAACGGAGCAGTATGAGTTAGCGTTCCCGAAAGGGAAAGTAGAGGCGGGTGAGGATTTTTTAGAAGCAGCGAATCGAGAGATTATGGAAGAAGTCGGTTACGAAGCGAGCCAATTAACCATAATGCAAGCCTTGAGTTTAGCCCCCAGTTATATGGGGCATATAACGCATATTATCTTAGCACAGGGTTTAAGACCACACCGTGAAGCGGGTGATGAGCCTGAAGCGTTAGAGGTTGTTCCGTGGAATATTAACCAAATTGATGAGCTTATTGCGCGCGATGATTTCTCTGAAGGGCGTAGTTTCGCTGCCTTATTTTTAGCACAACGTTTTTTAAATAAGGGAAAATAAGTGAAGCGATAACATTGAATTAAGTGGGGGAGTCCTTACCCGTTAATACACTGGCTCTGAACGATCTTATTGTGTGTTTCTAAAGCACGTATACTCCATCGATCATGGCTCTAAAATCAACAAATTAAAACAAGCTAAGAACCCTTGCGTTGCCAGAACCCAACATCAATCCATTGGTTAAACTTCCTACCCACGGCTTCAAAGTGAGCTACTTTTTTAAACCCTAATTTTTCATGTAAAGCAACGCTTTGAATATTAGGCAATGCAATACAAGCGACTATATTATGGATGCCTTTGTGATTCAGTTGTTTTATTAACGCAGCATAAAGTTGCGTTCCAATCCCTTGTCCAATGGCTTGAGGTGCAAGGTAAATCGTTGTTTCTAGGGTATAACGATAAGCACTACGTTCCTTCCATTGGTTAGCATAAGCATAGCCTAACACCTGTTGATCTTTCTCGAAGACTAGCCAAAGGTATTGATCAAGTACACGGTTAATTAATTGTTTCATTTCTGTTACAGACAGTGGGGCTTCTTCGAAACTAATAACCGTATTTTCAATATAGTCATTATAAATATTACAAATAATGTCAGCATCATCCGCTGTTGCATTACGGATCATTGGCGCATCCTTATAATAAAAATCATTATGATAGTGAGTAAAAAGGTAATTATCTATAGGATCTTAATTGTTGTAGCATTGATTATTGTCAACTAAACTGACGGCTTCCAACCCTATGATGGGGTGTTTTTATGCAATTTAAATGGGGTAAAAAAGATGAGTGTTTATAAAAAAATTGGTGGAAAAGCAGCGGTTGAAGCGGTAGTTAATCGTTTTTATGAAATTATGTTAGCCGATGATCGTGTTAAGGATTTTTTCTCTAATGTGAATATGGATAAACAGAAAATACACCAGCGTGATTTCATTGTGTTTGCATTAGGTGGCGCATCTGAGTATGCAGGACAAGATATGCGAGCGGCACACCAGCATTTAGTGGATCATAAAGGGTTGTCTGATGTCCATTTTGATGCGACTTTTGAAAATCTAGTAACGGCTTTACGTGATCTCAATGTGCCTGAAGATTTGATTGCAGAGGCAGGAAAAATTGTTGAAGGCACCCGAAAAGAGGTACTGTGCCAATAAACGATTAGCTTGGTATAACTGAATCGGATCATATCGATAAAAGGTACTTGATTTCGGATAAAGACTTAGCAGAAAATGTCGCCCGATGTAGAAAACCAACAATTAATCTAAATAATTGTTGGTTTTTTATTTTGTGGTCAAAATTAATGGGTGTTTCTAAAGACAATGAGCTTATTCAATTTTCATTGCTAACACCCTTAATGGCAGGAGTGTTTCTGTTTTTGGACAGTTTCATCGGAGTGTGCTTGTTTTGATCAATTAATGGAGATGCTGTTAAGACCTATCCCTTGTGGTGTGATGGGTCTTAGAGGCTATGATCTTACAAGGAAGTTATTTATGTCAAACCATTATAAGCCTATTATTTTTACGCTGGTTCTACTCAATTTATCAGCTTGTGCAACGGTTAAAGAAACCAATTATCTTATGTATACTAAACGTGTTCAGGCTCAGGCATTTGTTACAGGAAAAAATTTAAAACCGTTGCCACGTGTTAATCCAAACATTCGTCGGGTTAGTCAAAAAATGCAAGCAGACTGCCCTAAACCAATTATGATCAATAAAGTTATTTATAAACCCGTTTGTAAAGCACGTCCTAACAGCACTAAAAAAGTGATACGCCGCACGGTGTATCGAAGTAAAAAAGCGGTGGCACGAAAAGTAGCGGCTGTACGCCCTGTCTATCGTGCAACCCCCACACGCTCAAAAGTACAGGTACGCAAAGCTTATATTGTACCCCAACGTTCACATCCTAAAAAAAGAATACAGCATACTCGACCTATCGCACGCTCTAAAAATGTGCGGCGACCTGTTTATCTTCGCCCCATTGCACGCAAGCCTGTTTCTCGCACACGTCCTGTTGTGCGTAAACCTTATCGCGCGCCTGTAAAGCCACTCGTATATCGTCGAGCTGTTACGGTTGTGGCTGTCCCTGTTAGTCAGCTCAATGAGGCTTTGTTCTCGGCGGCGAAAGGGGGCAATATTCAACAAATGAACCAACTGTTAGATCAAGGTGCACAAGTTAATGCGATGAATGACAATCGAGAAACGGCATTACATGCGGCGGCATCACGCGGTCGTAATCGTGCAGTGACCTTATTATTGAAACAAGGTGCTAATCCTAATGCGATAACATCGAATGGATGGACACCGTTGCATTCTGCGGCTCGTTTTCGACAAACTCAAGCGACTAAATTGTTAATTCGTCGGGGCGCTCAAGTTAATGCACGTAATGGACAAGGAAAATCAGCACTGGATCTTGCACAACAAATGGGGGCAATGGCAACGGCAAATGCCTTGGTACAGTTGGGTGGACGTTAAAATGCTTAATATCATAAGGTGCTCTATTATTTTAATAAAAAAATAATTGGTATAATTTTTGCTTAAAACTAATTATTTAGATTAAAAAGGATAAAGAATATGGCAGATCGGCTCAATATATTTAATTTTAGTAAGCCCAATATTCGTATTTTACATTACACATGGTTTGCTTTCTTTATGACCTTTGTTGTCTGGCTTAGCTTAGGGCCGATGATGCCTTTTATTAAAGAAGCATTAGGCTTGACCGATCAACAAGCAAAGGTCTTGCTGATTTTAAATGTTGCTATGACAATTCCTGCACGGATTATTGTCGGTATGTTGGTGGATAAACTCGGCCCACGAATAATGTTTAGCAGTATTCTGATACTGGGCGGTTTAATCAGCATTACCTTTGCTTGGGCGAATACTTATGAGCAATTAGCTGTATTGCGTTTTCTTTCGGGCTTTATTGGTGCAGGTTTTGTGGTGGGTATTCGTATGATTGGCGAATGGTTTCCCGCACGACAAACAGGAACAGCACAAGGAATTTATGGGGGGTGGGGAAACTTTGGCTCCGCAGGTGCGGCTTTAACTTTACCGTTTATTGCCGCTAATTTCGGTGGTGATAACGGGTGGCGTTATGCGATTACCTTTGCTAGCTTAGCCGCAATAATTTATGCGGTAATTTATTATTTTAGCGTAACTAACACGCCAAAAGGGTCAACCTATTTCAAGCCTAAAAAAATGGGGGCAATGGAAGTCACCAGCCGTTTTGATTTAGTCCTTTATGTTCTCATGAACATCCCGCTGTTCTTGGCGTTAGCGGTATTAACATGGAAGCTTTCCCCGCTTAATATGGGTTTAATTTCGACCCTAATGAGTAATGGAATTTATGTCAGTTTAATTGCGATTTATGTGTTGCAAACTTGGAAAATTTGGCAAGTTAACGCCCATATTTTTAAAGCACCTGTCCCTGAAATGCAACGCTATAAATTCAAACAGGTTGCATTACTTAATTGGGCTTATTTAATTACGTTTGGTACAGAACTTGCCGTTGTTTCAATGTTGGCGATGTTTTATGTCGAATGGTTTGAATTACCGAAAATTACAGCAGCATTAATGGCGGGAATTTATCCTGTGATCAACCTCTTTGCCCGACCAGGGGGTGGTTGGGTGAGCGATAAGGTGGGACGTAAATTAACCTTAACGGTGCTTTTTTCAGGGATTACCGCCAGCTTTTTAATTCTTGGATTTGTTGATAAAGAGTGGTCAATTGCTTTAGTCGTCGGAATGACAATTATTGGTGGTATTTTTTCTAAAGCAGCATCAGGTGCTGTTTATGCGATGGTTCCCTTAATTCAACGGCGTATGACAGGACAAATTGCAGGCATGACAGGCGCTTTTGGTAATGTAGGGGCGGTTATTTTCTTGACGGTCAATTCGTTAGTCAGCTATGACCAATTCTTTTTCTTTATTGGTATTTCATCCGCGATTGTCTTTGTTTTGCTTCTCCTTTTACTCGAAGAACCTAAAGGACAGATTGCAGAAGTGATGCCTGATGGAACGGTTGAAATGATTGATGTAAAATAAGGATAGGATAGTTGCTGTAGGATGTGCTGAGGTACGAAGCGCATCAACGTCGCGGATTGATCTGCACTTAATGTCAGTAGATCCTACGGTCATATTGTTTTTTTTGCAATAATTTACCTGAAATACAATAGACTCAACGTTTATTGTATTTCAGTGCTAAACCCTTTGATTTATCAATCGGGTATTTTATCGCATTGAGTTCCATTTTACGTTCCACCGATGCCAGTAAATCGACATCGAGTTTATCTGCTAAACGTATTAAATAAATCATAATATCAGCCATTTCGAGTGAGACTTCATCCAAAGTGTCTACAGGAAGGTTTTTGCTTTGCTGATCGGTCAACCATTGAAAGTGTTCAACGAGTTCAGCGCATTCAACAATCAATGCCATCGAAAAATTTTTAGGCGAATGAAACTGATCCCAATCGCGTTCTTCTGCAAAGACGCGTAAACGTTGTTTAATCACTTCAAGTTGTTCTGACATGGTGCTCTCCTGTGTTTAGCATCAGGAAAGCATACCGCTTATCTTGCCTTAATGCGTTTAGTTCTTTGCATCTGCTAAGGTGATTGTTTTCCGAATGATCGCTTGTATTATGAGTTTAGCACTGGTTTATAGCCGTACTAATGATGGCATTCATGCGCCACTGGTCACGGTAGAAGTTAATTTAAGTAATGGCTTACCTTATTTGTCGATTGTTGGCTTGCCTGAAACAGCGGTTAGAGAAAGCAAAGACCGTGTGCGTGCTGCGATTACTAACTCCCGCTTTGAATTTCCTAATCGAAACATCACCATTAACCTTGCACCTGCCGATATTCCCAAAGACGGCGGACGGTTTGATCTGCCGATTGCCTTAGGTATTTTAGCGGCATCAGGACAAATTCCTGAACAAGCTTTAGCTGATTATGAGTTTATTGGCGAATTATCGTTAGGTGGTTTATTGCGTAAAGTGAATGGTGTTTTGCCCACAGCGATTAGAGCACATCAAGCAAAACGGGCTTTATTTGTGCCCGAAGAAAATGCGGATGAAGCCTGTTTGATTAGTGAGTTACCTGTGTATACTGCTGATCATTTATTGAAAATTACCGAGCATCTCAAAGGCATTACACCATTAGTACCGTATCAATTAAAAAATGGGGTTCAACAAAGAAAATATGCGGTTGATCTAAACGAGGTTAAAGGGCAATTTCAAGCCAAACGTGCTTTAGAAATTGCTGCGGCAGGGGGACATAACCTGCTAATGATCGGTCCACCTGGAACGGGAAAAACCATGTTGGCAACACGTTTAGCCACTATTTTACCGCCAATGACAGACCAAGAAGCCTTAGAAGCAGCGACGCTTGCTTCGATCAGCCAACAGGGATTTGATGCACAACAATGGGGTGTTCGTCCCGTGCGAGAACCTCATCATACAGCATCAGGCGTTGCCTTAGTGGGAGGCGGTGCCAAGGTTCGCCCTGGGGAAATTTCTTTAGCACATAATGGGGTGTTATTTTTAGATGAGCTGACCGAGTTTGATCGCAAAGTCTTAGATGTGTTAAGGGAACCATTAGAGACAGGAAAAATTACGATTTCGCGCGCCGCACGTCAAGCCAGTTATCCTGCAAAGTTTCAATTAATTGCAGCAATGAACCCGTGCCCACAAGGTTATGACTGTGATTTAAAAGACCACTGCCAATGCACTTTAGAACAGCAACGACGCTATCGCTCGAAACTTTCTGCGCCTTTTTTAGATCGTATTGACTTACAAATCGAAGTCCCTCGTTTATCACAAGTGGATTTGCAACGCCCTGAACAAAGCGACAGTAGCACAACCGTTCGACAACGGGTGATTGACGCTTTTGATAAACAACATAACCGTCAAGGGAGTTCCAATCGTTTTTTATCCCATCACGCTATCGAAAAGTATTGCGGGCTATCATCTCAAGATGAAGCCTTGTTAGCGCAGGTGATGGAACGCTTTAGGTTATCGGCGAGGGCGTATCATAAAATATTAAAGGTGGCGCGTACCATTGCCGATTTAGCGGGCAGTGATACGATTCGAACAGTACATCTGACTGAGGCGGTCAGTTATCGCTCAATGGATCGACTGATTGCGGCACAATCACCTGCGAGTGTGCCAACCTCTCGTTTCTAAGCAAGTTGTTCTGCTCTAGCGACATTTTTTGACTTAATAACAGAAAATTTCAATAGAACCTAACGGTTTAATACCTCTAAAACACCACTGTGCTTAAGGTGTCTTGCGAGGGTTTTAGGTGTCTGCCCTTCGGTTGTGCGACTATTAGCGCTCAAACCTTTCGACATTAAAAAGCTAACCGTTGCAGGGTGTCCAAAACGCGCCGCTTCGTGTAAAGCCGTCCAATTTTTCTCAGATTTGGCATCAAGATCCGCACCATTAGCGAGTAAGACTTTGATTGTAGCCAGTTGTCCTCGCGCAGCGGCTTCATGGATCGGCGCTTCTTTTGCATTATCTCTCGCATTCACTTTAGCACCATTTTTAGCTAAGATACCTGCAATCACATCCAAACCTTTTGCAGCGGCTTTATGCAATAAGGTTTCACCCGCACCATCTCTAACAGAAACATCGGCATGATGACGCATTAACAGATCTGCTAATTTGGCATTACCCGTCCGAATCGCAATTTGAATCGGTGTTCCTGTTTTTCCACCTGTATTGACATTGGCTTTACGTTCTAACAATAGTCTAGCAATGGTGAGGTTCCCTCTTTTAATTGTCATTTGTAACGGTGTTCCGCCCCGCCCTGGTGCATTCGGGTTAGCGCCATTGGATAATAACTCTTGTGCTAAGACATTGTTACCTGTTCGGATCGCCATGTGTAACGGTGTTCCTGATCCACCTGCGGCAGCAGCATTCGCATTGGCTGAATTTTTTAATAAGTATTGCGCCATGACATTGTTGCCTTTTTTAATTGCAACTTGTAACGGTGTACCACCACGCCCGGGTGTATTTGCTTTTGCACCGTGGTTCAATAGTGCCTTAGCCATTTCATTATTACCTTTAACAATTGCCAATTGTAATGGTGTGCCTTCTCGACTGCCGGGAGTATTCGGGTTTGCACCGTATTTAAGTAACGCGTTACCCAGTTTATTATTGCCTGTGCGGATCGCCATAATTAAAGGTGTTCCTTTAGAGCCTGCGGCATTAGGGTTTGCACCGTATTTGAGTAACATATAAGACAGTGTATTATTGCCTTTTGTCATCGCCATAATTAAGGGCGTGCCTTCTCTTCCTGGGGTATTTGGATTGGCGCTATACTTAAGTAATGAGCTGACTAAACCCTCATTACCTTTACGCATTGCCATTAATAACGCACTACCATCAGGTTCAGGAGCAGGGGCATTGGTATCGGCTCCATTTTCTAATAACATTTGGATTAGCCGTGCTTGTCCCTTTTTAATGGATAAATGTAAGGCTGTTTTTCCTCCTCGCGCGCGAGTGTTAACTTTTGCACCAAATAAGACTAGTTGATCAGCAACATCATTGAAGCCCACTCTAATAGCGGTGTACAAAACGGGTTCTCCGTTTGATCCCATGCTGTTTGCGCTTGCCCCTTGTTTTAAAAAGCGTGAAACTTCAGCTTTATTACGAGAATCTAAATTCGCCGCTAAAGCACGTTCTATGACTAAGTTGGAAGCAGGGCGTTTGGGAACTGGTCGTCTTTTAAGCTTACCGCTAGGCGTAGTAATTTTTGCCTTTTTAGGTTTTCTCACCTTGTGTTTTACTTTTTTTATTTTTAATTTCGGCTTAGCTTTCGCTTTTACACTGGTCTTTTCGACTTTAGCCGTCTGTATTTCTTTTTTTGCTTTTGTTTCAGCCTTAGAAGGTGTTGCTATGATGGGTTTTTTTACCGCAACTCCACCTCCGCCACATCCCGAAAGTGAGGTGAGTGCAATCAGTAATAAGGTGGTTAACATCCCATAAAAATGGGTATGCGATTTAGATCGCAACAAAGTATAATAATTTTTTTGATGGTCCGTCATAGGTATAAGCCTTTCCATAGCCGTGAAAATGCAGAAATGATGAAGGTTTTATTCTCTCATGGCTCCATCAAAATCAAGCTTGTTGGAGTATGAGCTAATATACCCACTTTATGAGGAATTGTCAGCTACTGATTAGGGCAATTCCCGTAATAGCACGCTCTTGTTGTACTTTCCAAGGCAGGGAAAAAACCAAAGGTATTATCAAAAAAGCAAGCGTAGATCGAGCAATTTATTGATTGTATTATTAATATCGAAAACAAACTAAAACCAATGAGGGGTATTACCTTGTTTTAATTTGATTGATTTTAAATCAAATTTATTATCTTTTACACCACTAAAAATAAGCTAAAAAAACTAAAAATGATAAATAACTTAATTAAAATAAGTGATAAGCAATTGAAATAAATTGGGATTGTAAACCCCATTCATCATCATCAGGTTGGTTCTATTTATTTGTTTTTAAGCCTCAATTATTTTTAAAAAGGATGCATTAAATGATTGCAAAAGGGATTCATGTCAGGGTTAAATCCCCATTTCATCCACTAAACTATCTACCTCTTGTATAAGGTAATTTAAGTCACTTATAGCATAATTTAAACAAAAAATAATGGCGTATTAAAATAATATTTTTGGACTAAAATATAAGCATTTTAAATACTCAGTGTAAGGTTGTTTTTAAGCTAAAAAGTAGCCTAAACCAAAAAAACATCATAAAAATTATTTATGATGAAACGGTTAAACAAGCCAGTATCAAGATCATAGAGAACCTCCTCTCGTTGTCTGAAGAGTACTTCAATGTTTTTATAACTGAACCCATAACTTATTCCCTAAGTATTATCCACTGCTAAAGACTAGCTTAAAAGGTTTAAAAAAGCCCAGCAAGATTTTGTTATTTGAGTTATTTTATCGGCTTATTTTTTCACATCAAAAATGATAAAAACAATACTTATCGATAGCTTGTAAAGGGTATAGAGCACAACATATAGTGCTTGGAATCTTTCTATCATACCTTCTATAGTGTTTATAGCTCTTTGGAGTATAATCCGCTCCCTCAATAATTGCATTGGAGAAAGTATGGATACCGCTAGTCGAGAACAAACAGAATCACCTGAGTCTTTTGATACGGTTAATAACCCCTCAGAGACTCAAACCACTCAAAAAGAGAAAAAGAAACAAAATCCTTACACCGTGATTCGTCGTAATGGCAAAGTAACGCCGTTCAGCATGAATAAGATTGAAATTGCATTAACAAAAGCTTTTTTAGATGTCGAGGGTGATAATGCGGCAGGCTCTTCACGCATTCATGAGACGGTTAAAACCTTATCGGATAAAATTACACAGTGTTTGTTTCGTCGTATGCCCCGTGGCGGTAGGGTACACATTGAAGACATTCAAGATCAGGTCGAATTGGCGTTAATGCGAGCAGGCGAGCAAAAAATAGCCCGAAGTTATGTTTTATACCGAGAGCGACGATCTAAAATAAGGGAACAAAAAACCTTGCAACAGACCGAATCCAAGCCGAAAAAGAAAACCATTTTACACATAAAAACCGCCGCAGGTGATTTGAAACCCTTGGATAAAAAACGCTTGCGCCATTTAATTGATAATGCGGTTAAAGGGTTGGATGGTACACATGCCGATCTTGTGATGGAGGAAGTACTGCACAATATTTTTGATGGTATTGATGAAGCTGATTTAGGGACAGCGATTGTGATGTCCACCCGCGTTATGATTGAGAAAGATCCTAACTATTCAACCGTTTCTGCTCGTTTATTACTGGATAATTTACGCACCGAAGCGTTGAGTTTCCTCAATAATAAATCCACCCTTGCGACACAATCAGAAATGAGTGCTATTTATCCTAAGCTGCTCAAAAAATACATTCATCGAGCAGTTGAGTTAGAGTTACTGGATGAAGAACTGACCCAATATGATTTTAAAAAATTAGGGGATGCAATTAAATCTAAGCGTGATCAACACTTTACCTATTTAGGCTTGCAAACCCTTTACGACCGTTATTTTATCCATACCGAAGACCGTATTCGCTTTGAATTACCGCAAATTTTCTTTATGCGCGTGGCAATGGGGTTAGCCATTAATGAAATCGACCGTGAAGCGTATGCGATTAAGTTTTACAATCTGTTATCACGCTTTCACTTTATGAGTAGCACCCCCACATTGTTTAATGCAGGCACATTGCGCCCTCAACTTTCCTCTTGTTATCTCACCACTGTTCCTGATGATTTAGCAGGTATTTATGATGCTATTAAAGACAATGCACTCTTGTCTAAATTTGCAGGGGGACTCGGCAATGATTGGACACCCGTGCGCGGTTTAGGATCGCATATCAAAGGCACAAATGGAAAGTCTCAAGGTATTGTGCCCTTTTTGAAAGTATCCAACGATACGGCTGTTGCCGTCAATCAAGGCGGTAAGCGCAAGGGTGCATTTTGCGCTTATCTGGAAACATGGCATTTAGATATCGAGGAGTTTTTAGAGCTACGCAAAAACACAGGGGATGAGCGCCGCCGCACTCATGATATGAACAGTGCGAACTGGATTCCTGACTTGTTTATGAAGCGGGTTGCCGAAGCACAACATTGGACACTATTCTCACCTGACGAAGTTCCTGATTTGCATGATTTATATGGGAAAGCGTTTGAGAAACGATATATTGAATACGAAGCCAAAGCCACTCGCGGCGAAATGCAACTTTCAAAAACACTTCAAGCCATTGATTTATGGCGAAAAATGTTAGGTATGCTATTTGAAACGGGGCATCCGTGGATTACCTTCAAAGACCCGTGCAATATACGCTATACCAACCGACACGTTGGTGTGGTTCACAGTTCTAATCTTTGCACTGAAATTACCTTGCACACCAATCAAGAAGAAATTGCCGTCTGTAATTTGGGTTCAGTCAATCTAGCCGCGCATACCAAATGCGATGGTATTGATATGAAAATGCTAGAAAAAACCATTAGCATCGCGACACGAATGTTGGATAATGTGATTGAATACAATTACTACAGTGTTCCTCAAGCCCGTCGTGCCAACCTACAACACCGCCCGATCGGTTTAGGCATTATGGGATTTCAAGATGCTTTATATCAACAAGATATTCCTTATGCATCCGAAGCCGCCGTTGAGTTTGCCGATAACAGTATGGAAGCCGTTGCTTACTTTGCTATTAAAGGCTCGAATCAACTGGCTAAAGAACGTGGCAGTTATTCAACGTATGAAGGGTCTCTCTGGAGTCAAGGGATTCTACCCCTCGATTCTTTAGCCTTAATGGAAAAGGAACGGGGTGAATTTTTTCAAGTGGATCAATCCAGCACCTTAGATTGGGACAGTTTACGCCAAAGCATCCAACAACACGGTATGCGTAACTCCAATGTAATGGCGATTGCACCCACGGCAACAATCTCCAATATCTGTGGCGTGAGTCAATCCATTGAGCCAACCTATCAAAACCTGTTTGTTAAATCGAATCTTTCAGGTGAATTCACCATCGTCAACCCTTATATGGTCAAAGAACTTAAAGCACTTAAGCTATGGGATGATGTCATGATCAATGATATGAAATATTACGACGGTAGCCTACAAGCCATCGAACGTATTCCTGATACGATTAAAGCGAAATACGCGACCGCCTTTGAAATTGATCCTCGCTGGTTAATCGAAGCAGCAAGTCGTCGTCAAAAATGGATTGACCAAGGACAGTCACTCAACCTTTATATGGCAGAACCCTCAGGTACAAAACTCGATAATTTATACAAACTCGCATGGGTAAGAGGACTAAAAACCACCTATTATTTGCGCTCAATGGGTGCAACCCATATGGAAAAAAACACCACAGAAAACCAGACCAACACCAGCGCACTTGATAACGACACCCTAATACATTCTACTGCAAAAGCACCCCCAGCTTGTTCGATACTTGATCCAGACTGCGAAGCCTGCCAATAATTACAAGATATCGTCAGGATGTCCTGACATTAGGCAGCGCATCAATGAGAAACACTGATGCGCTTTGTACCGTACTATTGGATATTCAAGATTCGTGACGATAGGTGTCTACACGATTAGACCAACCTGCTAACCAACGTCTTTCTTTGCGTGCAGGGGGCGAGTTTTTCACCCGTCGATCTAATACTCTCATTGCAGCACTCGCAAACTCATTAAGTGCGCCTTGACCCGAACCCACGGGGCGCATTTCTTCAAGGACTTGTAACAAGCCCCAGTTTTTACCCCGATAACCGCCGTGACGATTTAAACCTTCACCCTTAAAATTCACATAATCAATCAATGGATACCAGCCGCCTTTAGAGTTAGCAATCGCATTGAGATTATTAGCAACCAAAGGGCGCAAATGAGGCGGTGTCGCTTTAACCAATTTGGGCATAGCACGTTGAGCGCGTTGCATAATGTACTCTGCTTGCAAATAGCGGGTTTCATATAAAATCCGTTGGAGCTGTCTTACTTGAGGCGCATTTCTATCTCGGTGTAGCTGCTCACGTGAACGCCAAGGTGCTCCTGTTTGTTTCGCACTTTGTAACCACTGCGGTAAACGTACCCCGCGTGATTCTAAATAATTTAACAAACCAGGGAAAGTATTACCAAAACGTGCATGACGGCGATTGGGATACCATGTGAAATGACCAATACCCATTGATGCAAAATCTTCACCAATATTCCAATGGACGAGTTTTTTAATATCACTACCACTTTCATTCGCAAAAATTTGATCACCAATACGCCGAATTTCTTGAGGCGATAATCTCGACATGCCTGTTGGTGCAGAGCGTTGCATTTGAGGACGAGGTCGGCGAGGTGCGATAAAACGAGGTGTAGGTCTCATCATCGGTTGTGGTCTATAACGCGGTTGAATAATAGGGCGGCGCTGCTGAGGGGGTCTAGAGGGCGCAGCAACAGGTCGTTGCACTTGAGGCGTTCTATAGCGTGGTTTTGGCGGCGTATAACGAGGTATTTTCGGTTTTGTATAACGTCGAGGCGGTGTTGTTTTACGACGGGCAACCGAACGCCGTTTTTTAGCAAGCCGTTGTTTTAAAACAGCACGGTTGGGTCTCGGTGTTGCTGTTTGACGATAAGCAACATGATGAGAGACAACTTTCTTGGCTTGCTCTGTTTGAGGTATATATTGGCTACAACCAGAAAGTGAATACAAGGCGGTGGCGGTGGCAACGAGGCCAAGAAGGGTTTGTGGTTTCATGTTTTATGCCGCTTTTTTATTATTATTAACAGTTGATTATTGGGGGAATCTTCCGTTTTTTTAGCACCTTAGTGCATTATTGACATTTAATATCCTCATCAACCTTATCATCATTTGGATAAGCTCATGATCTATCGAGGTATTGTATGATGGGGCATCAATACCACCGTTTATCCACCTTGTTATTTGATTGGGAGAAGGTATTAGACATTGGGTTTTACTAAAAAATAGTGATAGAAGGGGGTTAATTTATTGTTATAAGTCTGTTTAGACTTCGATCACAATTTCTTAATGATAATTATAAATAGATCAAAATTCGCTGTACATGACTTCACGATAAGCTGTTATTTAAGCATGTGAAAAAATAACCGTTATAGTGGCGTCAGCATTGATTAGAGCGTCTCAAAGGACAGAATAAGGAATGGCTATTCCCTCTCTAAATCGTAGAAAAAAATCTCTAAACAGATTAAGAGGGGAATCCAGAAAATATAGGTCTTACAGCCTACACTATAAAAGGTATTAAAGGGGTAATTAGCCTTTCATTGAGTTGAAAAACTCTTCATTGGTTAGCGTACTTTGTAGACGTTCAAATAGAAATTCCATCGATTCAATTTCATCCATTGGGTGTAAGAATTTGCGTAATAACCAGAGAGTCTGTAGCTCTTCATCATCGACTAATAAATCTTCGCGCCGTGTTCCTGAGCGGTTCACATTAATGGCAGGGAAAACTCTTTTTTCTGCAATGCGTCGGTCTAAATGGACTTCTGAGTTACCTGTTCCTTTAAACTCTTCGTAGATAACTTCATCCATTTTAGAGCCTGTATCGATTAAAGCAGTCGCAAGAATTGTTAAACTGCCGCCTTCTTCAATGTTACGTGCCGCACCAAAAAAACGTTTGGGACGGTGTAGCGCATTGGCATCGACACCACCTGTCAGTACTTTGCCTGAGGAGGGCACGACGGTGTTATAGGCACGGGCGAGACGAGTAATTGAATCTAATAAAATGATAACGTCTTGTTTATGTTCCACCAGACGTTTGGCTTTTTCGATGACCATTTCTGCAACTTGAACATGACGTGTTGCAGGTTCATCAAAGGTGGAGGAAATGACTTCTCCTCTGACCATCCGTGACATTTCGGTGACTTCTTCTGGACGCTCATCAATCAGCAAAACAATTAAATAAGCATCGGGATGATTGGTGGCAATACTTTGTGCAATATTCTGCAACATCATGGTCTTACCCGCTTTAGGCGGTGCAATAATAAGCCCACGTTGACCACGACCTATAGGGGCAACAATATCAATCACCCGTGCGGTAATATCTTCTGTACTGCCGTTGCCTCGCTCCATTCTCATGCGTTGATCAGGATGCAAAGGGGTTAAGTTCTCGAATAAAATCTTATTGCGTGCATTCTCTGGTGGTTCAAGGTTGATGGTGTCAACTTTCAACAAGGCAAAATAACGCTCATTATCGCGTGGGGTGCGAATTTTACCCGCAACAGTATCGCCTGTACGCAAGCCAAACCGACGGATTTGACTCGGCGAGACATAGATATCATCTGCACCTGCAATATAATTACTGTCGGCAGAACGTAGAAAGCCGAAACCGTCTTGAAGAATTTCTAGCGTACCATCGCCATAAATATCTTCGCCTTTTTTCGCCAGCACTTTAAGGATGGCAAAGATAACATCTTGTTTTCGGGCGCGCGACATACCTCCAACACCAGATTCTTTGGCAATATCTAAAATTTCAGAAGGGGACTTGTTCTTAAGTTCGGTAAGATTCATTTGATTGGGTATTTATGAGGTTAGATAAGAAATTTAAACTAACAAAAAATAATCACAATCCAAGAAAGGATGTTTATAATTTGTAGTATTTGAAAAATTCACCGTTGGAGGTGATGTGATGAAAGAATTCACATTGAGTACTAGGCTCATGACGCGACTACGATACCACGTAGACTTAGGTTAGTCCAGTCAGTGAGCCGTAGGCTAAATCACAGATTTTAGTCAAGAAAACAATGATGAGAAATAAATAAACAACACAGTATAACGTATTGATTAAAAAATTATTTAGATGATATTTGGGGGTAAAATTTACAGGCTCAATAGTATCTTCTTTTGAGGAAATAATCATCAGTTTTTATCATTTGATGCTAACGCTAAAATAGGCGTTAGCTCTTTAGTCATTAAGTAATGATAATAAAGGAGTCCCTTTGTTTACTTTGCTTTAGATCAGACAAACGGTAGTACTATCCGATAATCAATGTATTTCTACCTTTCCCACTTTAATTGAAGCGTTTATTTTAAACCAAATAATTCAGGTATCTCCTTCAATCAATGATTTCTCTGGCAAAGATTGCTTTAGCTTTGTTAGAGACAACTAAAATCCTCGTTTCCTTTGAAATTTACGCGGTATTTATCGATTGATGGTGTTTCTCGCTTCAAAACAGTGGAAAATATACAGGCTAAAGGTTTAGATGTTCTGATCAATAAAGGCAAGGAGTTGTGACTTATTTAAAGCGCCCACTTTAGTTGCTTCTACTTCACCATTTTTAAAGATCATTAGAGTAGGAATACCACGAATACCGTATTTCGGTGGTACAGCAGGGTTTTCATCAATGTTTAACTTAGCAATAATCATTTTCCCTTCATATTCACTCGAAATGTCTTCCAACAAAGGGGCAATAGATTTACAAGGACCGCACCATTCTGCCCAGTAATCGACTAAAACGGGTAAGTTACTTTTTAAGACATCAGTATCAAAAGAATTATCACTTAAAGACACAATAGACATAGAATTATTTATTCTCCATGGGTTGGTTTGAAAAACACGGCAAGCTTAATGTTTACAATAGGGCTTAACAAAGTAACACATAGGAAACAAGGTCTCAGACTTACTTGCTCCTCCCTACTGCTTCTCAATTATTGCGTCTGAGACTTATAAATCAAGCATTATTTACTAAAATATCATCCTTAAAAATTAAAAAAACAAACAAAGCGTATTGTCACGATACAATATTTAAAATAGTTATAGTAAATAAATGTTTTAAATTGATAAAAAGAAAGGTTGAGAGGAAAACAAAGGTATCATCGTTTATTTCTCCACGATCTTGGTCAAGGAACTTCTACCTTAAGATTTAGGTCATTAAAGGAAGTAGTCATTTTAATCAATAATACTTATAACTATTAGGAGACGGTTGAATATGAGAGCCATCAAAAAAATAACGTTATCATTGGGCATTACCCTGCTTTTCATAGCCCAGTCTGTTTCTGCGCTTCCTCCTGCTTTTAATGCAACCTATAGCGTTCATAAAGGCTCTCTTTATTTGGGTGATATGTCATTGTCACTTCATTATCAAGGCAGACAGTATTACTATAATAAAGAGACACAAGCGAAAGGATTTGCGGCGTTGGTAACAAAAGCTAAAATAAAAGAAAGGGTCAGTGGTGCTTTTAAAAGCGAACAACTCATCCCTAGGCAATATTACTTTCAACAATCAACCCGCAAAGATACCCGCACGGAGCAAACTCAGTTTGTTGGGCAATATGCTAAAGGCGTTTACAAAAACAAGTCATTTAATATCAAATTACCTCAAAGAACATTAGACAGAGCATCGCTAGAGTTAGCGCTAGCTAATGATATTCGCAAGAACAAACGCAATTTATCCTATAACGTGGTGGAACGTGGAAAACTCAAAAAATATGTTTTCAGACGTTTAGGTACCGAAACAATCAATACCGCAACAGGGCAATTATTGACCACTAAAGTACGTGTGGTACGCGCTGGAAATCAACGTTCAACCACCTTTTGGTTAGCCAAAGAATTAGGCTATTTACCTGCAAAAATTCTTCATAAGGAAAAAAGCGACCTGATCACTACAGTAATTAAACAGTATGAAAAATAGCGGCTTCCGATACACTTACTTTGCAGGTTTAAACAAAGGGATCATATCGTTACGTTTTAATTGTTCTGCAATCTGTAGAGCAGTTTGTCCTTTAGTATCCTTTAAACGGGTATCAATCCCTAATTTTAAGAGCAACTCAGCAACCGTTCTATTGTCGGTTTCGATGGCGCGCATTAACGCTGTTTTTCCATCTTCATTTTGGATATTAATCGATGCTTTGTGCTTGAGTAATAACTCAGAAACTAAACTTGCACTGTTTAATTCAGCCGCACGGTGTAAAACCGTAGTGCCTGATTTATCTTGATAATCAATGTTTTTGCTGAGCGGTAATAATAAACGGGTGATGGATGCATTGCGTTTATCAACGGCCATCATTAACGGCGTAATACCTTGATCGTTTGGCAAACAAGGTGCAACAAAATCACTGGACTTAAACAACGTATTGATAACTGCTTCGTGATTACCTTCAATCGCATACATTAAGGCACTGTTGCCACGGCGATCAGATGCACGGACATCAGCCCCAAATTCAATCAGTTGTGCAACAATGACATCATAACCTTCCCGTGCGGCGATCATTAAAGCATCCCAACCTGTACGGGTACGGTCATGCACATTAGCCCCCATTTCGACCAGTAAAGCCGTAACTTCGGCATACCCATTTTCAGCCGCATAAATTAAGGCGCTAGAGCCTGATAAGGTACGGGCATTAACTTTAGCACCCCGCGATAATAGCAAGGCTATGGTGTCTGACTTTCCTGCTTCAGCCGCTTGCATTAAGGGCGTCTTTCCAAAGCGGCTGGCCGTATTAATATTAGCACCCGCACTTAATAGTTTAGGAATGGCTTCAATATTTCCTTGTGACGCGGCAATTTGAAGTTGATCATTCAATGGGTTGGCATTATCAGGTTTTCCTGCAAACACTGAGAGGGAAAGGCATAAGGTTGCGAGTGGCAACCATTTTAATAATTTCATAGGATTAAAACCTCTTTAAAAGCAGAGCATGTCCGCATATATAGGATCAAGAAGAAGAGCTATCAATGTAAGGTTAGGAGAATGGATATCCCTCATCAGGTTCAAATGTTAATATCTTGAAAAAAACGAAGGGGCACTTTAACGGTCTCTAAAATACTATCCAATGTATTAGGTTCTGTTGACATTGGGTTATATCTTCACTTTTCACCTGATTTTTACTGCTAGACAAGACAAAAAAGAGGAATATAGCAGGGCTAGATCGTTCATTTTTAATCCCGATAACAGCAAAAAACAGAGTGAATCATCAAATATTAACAGAGCCTAGATGATTTAGTGCATATTTTAAACAACAAGGGCAAGCTAACATCAATGATTAGCTCGCCCTTTATCCTGTTGATGATATTAAATTACGTTTTTGTTTCACCGTCCTTCTTATCATCTTTGCTATTATCTTCTTTAGCTTCGTCCTCTTCTTCGTCTGGCTCATCAGGCTCTTCATGAGCGATGCCTTTATGACAATCAATACAGGTTTTACCTTTCTCCATCGCGGCATCGTGTCTTTTTCTTGCCATCTTATCTTGAGCGCTTAGATCCATCCGATCAAACGAGTGACAGCTACGGCATTCGCGGGAATCATTAGCTTTCATTTTTGCCCAAACACGGCTTGCCATATCCCAACGGTGCTTTTCATATTTTTCAGGGGTATCAATTGTCCCTAGAATTTCATGATAAACATCTTTTGCCGCCATTACTTTAGCAATCATTTTAGGAATAAATGCTTTCGGCACATGACAATCAGCACAACCTGCATGAACCCCTGATGCACTTGAATAATGCACTGTTTCTTTCAATTCCTTTAAGTTGGTTTGCATGGTATGGCACGAGGTACAAAACTCCGTAGAGTTGGTTTTTTCTAGCGCAAAGTTAAATGCGCTCATCAGCACCGCCCCCAACACTACAAGTAATAAGATTCCTTTTTTCGATCGCCCTGACATGATTAATCTCCTAATTTATTCAATTGGTTAAGTTCTTTCTGTACTTTCGGTGCGGTTATAAAATTTAAATGGAAGTCAGGGTTACGCCAGTCCTTATCGGTTGCTAATAAGTCCTTACTTGGTCTTAAACGCGATGCGTAATCCGCAACTGCCGCTAAATCATCAGCAGAAAAACTATGTATTTGTTTTGTCATTTTTTCGTCTGCATTGCGCCGCTTTCCTTCCTTTATCCACACTAACTGACGCAATAAATAAGCGTAATGTTGCCCTTGAATACGTGGGAAATACTCATCATTGTCCCCCTCTCCCTGCTCACCGTGACATTTAGTGCAATTATCTTTATATAATTTTTCACCGTTGACTAAATCATTCCCTTTTCCCAAGGCATTATTCGGCACCATCGGTAAATGGGATACATAAGCAGCAATATCAGCTATCGCTTGTGCATTTTTTAAATAGGTTGAACGTGAAAAAGGGTACATGGTAGGGTTGTCACGATTCTTTGCTCGAATGTCTGCAAGCTGTTTGATAATGACTTTAGGATGCTGTCCTGCAATTTGAGGATAACGACCAATCGGGTTTCCCCAACCTTCGGGGGAATGACATAACGCACACGTTTTATATATTTTTTTACCGTGCTCCAAATTGGCCTTTAAACTCAATGCCGTTTGTATTTCATCCTTTGCAGGGTCTGCGATTGCGACAGAATGCGAGGCACCTATCGTGAATATTCCAAAAAACAAAATAACAAAGCGATTCATAAGTTTTCTCTTCATAAGGTTAAAGCATTTTTCATCACCGATAATAAAAACCTTTTGATCCCTAATCTTTATCTAAGATGAATATTTAGCCACATTATCAGGCAAATTGCCCTAGATCAACGCTTACTTTTTATCATGCCCATAAAGTGTATTAATTATCATTTCATGGTTTTATTACTCTTTCTTGAAATTAATGATAGATGATAAATAATATTTTTGGCACGGAAGATAATAAATAACAGATAAGATATTGAATTAAAACACCCTTTTCAGATAAAATAGAGCGTTATGGAATGGATAATATTAAAAATTCAAGCCTTTGCAATGGGCTATATCGAAGCAATGAACCCTGTCTTTCATCAGGTAAGTCATGATGCTAGGGCTATTTTCCTTATCTTTATCCCGTTAATTGTCATCTTTTTGGGGAGAAAAAGGGAGCAATACGTTACAAAAGAACTAAAACTATCCCACAAAGAACCTATGGAATACGTGCATCAACAGGTTAAAAAGACCCTCTTTCTTCCTCGACTCTTCTTTCGTCACCGTCAAAACTTCCCTTATGACAAAGAACTCGCCTTACTGACACAATCATGGCATCAAGAAAAAGGCAATATTGTGGTCTTATTAGCCATTGATTATCTAAGCCAAACGTTCCCGCTAAAACCTTTTAATCATAAAAATGTAAAAAAAGTTTTTAAACAAGTGGTTAATGCGATTTTAACACAAGCCCTCCGACTTAAGCTTTGGGGACATTCGATTAAAATCGGATTACAACACGCGAATCACCAAGTAAAAAAAACCTCTCAATGCATCAAACAGAAAAAGACCAAGCAGTTAGAAAAGGTTATTGCAAATTATGAAACTAAGTTACAAGGTACAACAGCAGCATCCATACTCTATTTAATGGGGTTATTTGATTACCCCGTCTCAAAGGATGCTATCAGGCACTTGCGTCAAGCCAAGATTCCACAGTTAACGGATCAACTCGAAAACCATAGCGACTGGGTTTATGCTTTAGATGGGTTACGTCAACAACGCATCGTCAATGATGACAATCCCAAATACCCTAATACAATAGCCGCCCACCCTCTGGTTCGAAAGTATTTTGCCAAACGCCTGAAACAACAAGCCCCCAAAGCATGGCAACAAGCCCACCAAACACTGTATCACTACTATAAAGACCTACCCGAAACGCAAGCATCTGATACCGTAGAACAAATGCAGCCTTTATTTTCTGCCATAGCACACGGTTGTGCCGCAGGAATGTATCAACAAGCCTTAGAGGAAATCTATTGGCCACGAATACAACGCAAAGGCGATAACTACCTTTGCAATAAATTAGGTGCTTTCAATACTGATCTTTCCACTATTTCCCATTTTTTTACCCAGCGCTGGCATCGTCCCGCAGAAAGTTTAAGTGATGATGATAAAGCACTGGTGCTTAACTGGGCGGCCTTTCGTCTGCGCGCTCTAGGACGATTGCAAGAGGCGGTGAAACCGTTTGAAACCGCTTTAACCTTGTATGAATCGAAACAAGATGCGAAAGAATCTGCGATCGCCGCCAGCAATCTTAGTGAACTACAACTCACACGGGGCGAACTTTCCCTTGCGTTAACCGCCGCGAAACAAAGCGTTATCTTTGCTGATCAAAGTGGGGATCTATTTTATCGAATGAGCTGTCGTACCACACTCACCGACACACTGCATCAATTAGGGGAACATTCAATCGCACGACAAGGGTTTGAAATGGCAGAACGATTACAACAACAATGGCAAGCTGATTATCCTCAACTTTATGCATTACAAGGTTTTCAATATTGTGATTTGCTACTCACCACAGGCAAATGGAAAGAAGTACAACAGCGCGCCCAACAAACCCTAAAACGGACAGCAACACATCAACGCTCTTCACTCTCCACTGCACTTGATCACCTTTCACTCGGGCGCGCCTGTTTACAACAAGTCGTTCAACAGCTCATTAATCGTTGTACGTTAGAAGACACCCATCGCCCCTTAGCGTATGAGGTCCTATTGATTCCATTTCATCATCAGCCCAATCAACATAAGCAACCTCAATTAGCACAACTCACTCATCTACTGGGCATTGCGAAAGACTGGCTAGATCAAGCCATTATAGGGTTGCGAAAATCAGGACAAAAACAATACTTACCCCTTGGGCTACTCGCTCGCGCCCGTTATTACCGCATTGTCACCGTCGTAAAACATTATACAGATTCCCCTAAACATGACTTCAATGCGGCTCTAAACGACTTAAAAGAAACCTATGAAATTGCCCTGCAAAGTGGAATGCGCTTACACCTTTGTGATTATTATCTCGAAGTTGCTCGTTTAGCACTAAATATTAATCGTAAGCAACCGCAACAAAGTACTTATCAATACATCAAAAAAGCTCAACAATTGATTAATGACACAGGCTATAAACGCCGCTTACCTGAATTAGAATATTTAGTAAGGAAAATAAAATGTAGAACTAAAAACAACCCAGCAATGAGTTAGCCTGTGAGACAAAGACCAAGATGAGAATAACGTAACTATTTCACAGTGGTATTAACCTTTTTTTTATAACATGAAAGGCGCTAATCAAAAAAATCAGAGGGAAAAAATCATGACAAAAATAATAATCTCAATCGCCTTACTCGGCTTTGTTTTATCTTCATCATTACAAGCGGCTCCCACCAGTTATGTTTTAATGTGCAAAGGCGGTGGCAAAATGTCAGTTGACTATAATGCAACCACAAATAAGCTCAAAGTAAACTTTAAGGGGGGACTTAAAAGTGGGGGTAACGGTGTATCCGCGGGCTATTGTACTTGGGTAGACCGTGGTTTTGGTGTAAAAGAACCCCGCCGTTTATGTCAAACAGGCGTTGATGATGTACGCTTCCATCTTAAGGGTAACGATAAAGTAACAAGGCTAAGCTCATCAAAAGCGCCTTATGTTAAAAATATACTAAAAGGAAGAGCCTTTCAGGTGCGTGTTTATAATGATGGAGCAGGTTGTATGAAGGTTACTAAAGCAGGGGTCTAAGAAACAGATATCAAGATAAGCAATCCTATCGATATTCACAAATAAAATTTCAATCATGCGGTAGGATGTGCTGAGGTACGAACGCGTGAAGAATAGGCGGATAATAAGTTAGGGTCTTATCGTTTAACCAAAACCCAAGCAGTACAACTTGGGTTAAACAGCCAGTACCTAAAAGCACGAGCTTAATTTCACTTAAAGATCAATGGATCTCATCCCTTTATTCAAATAGCTAATGAACCGTTCCCTGCTCAATCGCATGAGAGGTGGAATGGGGAGGGTTAGAGAGAAACTAGCCCTTACTCTCTTTAGATTTTTTTACTATTGATGTCTTTTGACCGTGTAAAGCCAAACCAGCCCCTGCCTCAGAATAAATATTGAAAACATTATTTACACCACTTGCTATTAATACTTCTTTTTCATCGGAATAAAGGGATGTTGCACTTATATTACCTTCAAACCCCCAGTTTCGGGCAAGCTTCGCCGCCGCTTTATTTGCGTCTACATTCGGTGCACATAATATCACCCATTCTACATCACTATTTTTTATATCAATTTTAGACCAAAAATCTGCGCCACTAACATTCGCATAATAGGTTTTTCGCTCATTATTTAATTGCGATTTAACAATTTTAGGATCAATGTCTAAACCTATTAATTTATTGTGTTTCTTTAATTGATCGTAAGCGCCACTACCAACACGTCCCATACCACAAACTAATATTTTAATGTCAGCTAAGTCAATTCCTGAGTCTTCTTCTAACAATAAAGGATGTTGATATTTCTTTAACCGATACTGGAACCTCGAATATAGATCATCGCTATATTGATTTACAGTGGATGAAACAACAAAGGAAACCGCAATTAATACTGCCATCACGACTAACCATTCATTTGTAATCCAACCTTGCGATACAGCAACAATGGTAACAATAAGCCCAAACTCGCTGTAATTAGCTAAAGCTAAGGATACTTTGCTAGCAGGAAAAGTGCGTTCTTTAAATTTAGAAAGTAACCAGAAAAATAAACCACTCTTAAAAATCAGTAGGGGTAAAAGAATAAGAACGACAATAAAGGTTGTTATATCAGGTAAACCTGCCATACCAATGCTTAAAAAGAAACCAACTAAAAATAACTCTTTAACACTCAATAATGCCTTAGAGAGTTCCTCTGCCTTTGGTGTATTTGCTAGCAATACACCAAACACTAAAGCACCTAAATCAGCTTTCATATCGACTGCTTCAAATAATGCAGAACCGCCTAACGCCATAGATAAGCCGAATAATAATAATAATTCACCATGACCAATTTTCATTGATAATTTGATAATTAAGGGTCGAGCAATAAACAACAGGATAATTAAACCTGCTGCCCATAATGAAGGAATTTTCGCGGCTGAAACGCCTATATATAAGACAGCAACTAAATCTTGGATAATCAAAATTCCAATGGCGATCTGTCCATAACGAGAGAGAAAGTCAGCACGTTCTTCTAAGGCCTTAACCACAAAAACAGTACTTGAAAATGATAATGCAAAACTAATAATTAAGGCGCTTGTGATAGTTAATTCGCTAAACAGTGAAAAATTCAACTGTGTTAACAACAAAAATATTGCACTAGAAACTAAGGTGAAAATTAGCATATGCAAAAGTCCACTACCCCAAATTTCAACTTTAAGTAAATCTTTTAATTTTAACTTTAAGCCAATGGTAAAGAGTAATAGAGCAATACCAAGATCAGCCATTTCATTAAGAAAGTCCCCACCCGTGACACCAAAAATATTGAGTACAAACCCTGCCATCAAAAACCCGACAAGTGGAGGCAAGCCTATGCCACGACTTAATGCACCAAATAAAAAGGCAATAGAAATCCAAATAGGGTCTTTATAGTCAATCGATGAAAGAAATGATTCCAACTTGAAACCTTTTTTGTCTAAATATTAGTCAATATATCATTTTGGCGTATTGATTACCTAATATTCTATGTATTGACACAAAAGAACCTTGCACTAGGTGTCAATGGAAATAAATTGTCCGATCAATGTGTCC
>JAGLBW010000132.1 GCA_023146545.1 Cocleimonas sp. | reverse complement strand
AGAGTTATCTTTTTAGCTGGAAAAATAAATTAAACTAAAAACAAGGACTTAAAAAAAGTGTCCGAAGCATCCTAGATAAAATCTGCTCCGCTTAAAGGCGAAGCTTTGAACCTTAGTTAGTGGAAATAAATTTCTTTTACCACGCTTTAAAAATATCAATTATTTAAGATAATAGTTAAGAAGCAAGCGAAGTTAGGGTAGACTCTGACAGCATTTGAATTTTACCTAATTAACGGAGAAATAAAATGAATATTTTAGCTTTTGGTCCTAATGGCAGTGGTAAAGGTACGCAAGGTGCGATTGTTAAGGAGAAGCACGGTTTAGATCATATTGAATCAGGTGCAATTTTTCGTGAACATATTAAAGGGGGCACTGAGCTTGGAATGAAAGCTAAAGCATTTATTGAAAGTGGTGATTTAGTCCCTGATGAAATTACTATTCCAATGGTGTTAGAGACACTGGCTAAGTCAAAAGAAAAAGGTTGGTTATTGGACGGTTTCCCGCGTTCATTAGCACAAGCTGAAGCATTAAATACGGCACTTAATGAATCGGGAATGGCACTGGATTACATTCTTGAAATAGAACTAGACCGTGATATTGCTAAAGAGCGTATTATGGGTCGTCGTTTATGTGCAAATAATAACAATCATCCTAATCATATTGCTTTTGATGCGATTAAGCCTGTCGAAAAAGACGGTGAGCTTGTTTGTCGTGTTTGTGGTGGTGAACTTTCTGCGCGTGCCGATGATCAAGATGAAGATGCCATCAGTAAGCGTCATGATATTTATTATGATGAAACAACAGGCACAATGGCCGCTGTTAATTACTTTAAAAACACTGATGCTGAAGTGATTACCGTTGATGGCACAAAAGGAATTAAAGAGATCTCTGAAGAAATCATGAATAAAATAAGCTAATCATTTGCTTTCTCTTCTTAGAGTAATCATAGATACTATCGCCAGCACAAAAAAAGAGACCTTCACTGGGGAAAGTAAAGGTCTCTTGGAGATTGGCAATGTTTTTATTTTTAGTATTTATAGATTGCTCTTAATCTCAGGGGCTTGCTGGTAAATTTCTTTTTCTGTTGCTTACCCGCAATTACTAAGTAATATTGCAATTGTGATGCCAAGTTTTTTCAATGTCTTACATTCTTCTATAAGCTACTGTTATTAGTATATAAAATTTATTTATTTCTATTTCCTAATTTTCTTATCCTCTTCTCTGGCATGTCACTTTTTGCCATTACATCCCAATTTTGTCAGTTTTTAACTAAAAATTGACAGGTGATTAGTTTTCTGAACAGGGTAATGTCACTTGATGCCTATCCTAAATGAATCACCATTCCCTTACTTTTTTTTCTAAAGAACTCTTACTGTTACTTCTCGCCTTACTTGTACTAAGCCTTTGGCGTTATCATATTTTATCTCATATGGCAGATTCTAGTTTGTACGTTGATGAGGCACAGTATTGGTTTTGGTCTCAACACCTTGATTTTGGCTTTTATTCTAAACCTCCTGTGATTGCGCTCATTATTTTCGCAACCACAAACGTTTGTGGGGAGGGTGAGACCTGTATTCGTTTAGGCAGTGTGGTGATTTATCCGCTCACTAGCTTACTTATTTATGCGAGTGCTTCTTTTCTCTTTAATCGCCGTATCGGCTTAGTCAGCGCTTTAGTTTTTATCACCTTACCTGCTGTGAGTTTATCCTCACTGATTATTTCTACAGATATTGCCTTATTCTTTTTTTGGGCATTGGCTTTTTATGCCTTTTTACGTGCCATGGACTCAAATGCGTGGCATTGGTGGTTACTGGTTGGCTTTGCAGGTGGCATGGGGATGGAAAGCAAATACACGATGGGGATATTTGCCTTTTCGGTATTCGCTTATTTGTTGACGACAAAACGTTTATCATTCTTAGCTAATCTAAGGTTATGGACGGCAACGGGGTTAGCGTTAATGCTCTGGTTGCCGAACCTTTGGTGGAATGCACAACATGACTACATTACCTTTGTACATACCTCCGAAATTTCAGCCTTCGATACCCGTCTTTTCCATTGGGATGAATTGGGTAATTTTTTGCTCGGACAAGGCTTAGTCTTTGGTCCTGTTTTGTTTGTCTTATTTTTGATATTTAGCGTTAAAAAAACATCAAAACACACTGCATTATTAATGAGCTTTAGCTGGATGTTTTTAGGAATCATTATCCTACAAGCTTTTTTAGGTCGAGCAAATGCTAACTGGGCAGCACCTGCTTATGTCAGTGCTAGTATTTTAGTGACGGCGGCGTTGTTACAACAACACCGAATACGTTTACTGATCATTGCCGTTGCGATCAACCTATCGTTAGCTGTTGTTATTTATTACCCGCAAACGGTGCTTAAACTCACAGGCTATAATTTAACGAGCAAAACCGATTTACGTAAACGTCTGCGAGGTTGGCGTGACATCGGAGCACAATATAAAATCATTCAAGCACGTTATCCACAAGCTATTTTATTGGGGACGGATCGTACCCTTTTATCCCACTTGGTTTATCATGCGAAACCGAAGCAGGTGATGACATGGAACCCACAACAAAAAATACGTCATCATTATGATTTACACGCCATGCTAAAAAATCCCATTCAGGATCAAAAATTTTTATTGGTAACGGATGAGCCGCTACCGCAAGCTATAAGGGAATCATTTCAACAAATCGAAGCACTTACGCCCTTAAATGTACAGGTGTACCACGACCTTAAGCGCCATTATCAAGTGTATCTGCTTCATGATTTTAATGGCTATTCCTCATGATAAAATTTACTAAAACACATCTTTTTGTTTTCTTGGTTTTGATTACCTTCCATACCGCCCTATTTTGGGTTTCGGATATTGATTTACTCGTTGCGGAAGCTTTTTATTACCCTGAGCAAAGTAATGTCTGGCCGCTGGGAGAGCAACCCATTTGGCGGTTTTTCTATTATCTTGCACCCGTATTAACCCTCAGTATTGTGATTTCTACGTTACTAGTGATTGCATTTTCAATGTTTAAAGCCTCGTGGCGAATTTATCGTTATCAAGCAATATTTATTCTGCTCTGTTTTGTTTTAGGGCCTGGCTTGATTGTGAATAGCTTATTTAAAGACCATTGGGGACGACCCCGCCCAATTAATATCGAAGCATTTGGAGGGGCAGAGCAATATGTGCCACCCTTAAAATATAATGTTGCAGGCAACGGCAAATCATTTCCTTCAGGACACACCAGTTTAGGCTTCGCTTTTATTGCCTTTTGGTTTATTTGGCGTAAAAGACGACCGTTGTGGGCTAAATCCGCCTTTATTTTCTCAATCAGTTTAGGGGGACTTTTTGCGATTTCGCGGATGAGTGCAGGGGGGCATTTTTTATCTGATGTTTTTTGGTCATTATGGATACCCCTTTTAAGTAGTATCGGCTTATATGCACTGTTTCAAAAATACTTAGAGGATGAAGTAACACCTGTTTTTAAACAACGCGCCTCATTTTGGAAAAAAATGCTGTATAGCCTAATGGTACTGACCTTATTAGGCTACGGCTTATCGAATTGGCCGTTAAAGCAAGAGCAAGTCTTTCAGTTTAAATCAAGCCCTCACCTTAAGATCACGATGGATACCGCTAACCTATCCATTATCTATGGAAATAGAGACGCGACATTGATTAAAATACATCATGAGCTTGAAGGCATTGGTTCACCGTTTAGCCAACAAGCATTAAGAGTTTCTACTCAACAAATGATACCAAAAGGTCAGTCAAAACCGATCACAGTGACGCATATTCATCTGAAAGCCAAAGGCTTTTTCAAAGATTTAGACAGTGATGTCACGTTGATCTTACCCCCGAAACATACAATTGAACAATTTGATGTACAGATTAAAAAAGGTAAAGTAAAAAGCGAGTTATCGATAATCAACCGCATCTTGCCTTGACTATTTAGTAATAAATAAGGTGCTTTGCCCATCAACAGCAACCTCACTCGCTAACTGTCGAGCAGCAGCAACTAACTCAGAGATAACACGCGTATTACTATTGACGCGTAACACTTCGCCATACTGAATACCTTCAAGACCTTCTTTTAGCTCAAGAACATGTAATGGGCAGGCAATACGTCCAATAGAAATCTCATTCCCAATTTTTTTAGCATTAAATGAAATAACAGTAGGAGTAGAATGAAGAATCGGGGGTGCATTATGGGTCATAATCATCAGCCTTATTGATGAGGTATCTCGGTGGGAAAATACCTTTCCTTACTCAAGGATAGTGGAAGATCGTCTTTTTGTTATTTAAATTTCAAATAAACTGCCTTTATTACATAATTATAATATAATTTTCAGTGGTGTTATTAAGTAGGTTTAGGCAGAGCCGTGTTGTCTTAACAACACTAAAGACACTATTTATTAACGTATAATCGTGAAGGTAATCACTTCACTTTTTACGCTTTCTTGACCTGTTTTTTTGCTTACTTCCCCATAAAGCGTATGCTTCCCGTGTTTTAAATGGGTTAGATTCATAATGCGTGACCGTCCTTTTCTCACTTTTTTACCATCAAGGAACAGTGTAATCTGATCGTTGGCTAATAACTTAGGACTTAACGACAGCATAATCGTAATATCACCATCGGGGGCGCGGATTGCTTGCTTATTTTTAGGGGCTGTAATTGAGAACGATTGATAACGTGATTTTTTTTCTTTAGGGATTGCTCGCTTCTGTTTCTCAAAGACGACAGGTTCATATAACTTCCCATAATCTTTTACGATCGTCAACTCGGGCAGATCAACGGTTTTAGCCATCACTGCTTTAGGTGGGAGATCACCATAATGTATTCTTCCGCGCTGATCTTTCCAGCGAAAGACACGATCTGCAAACAGGCTAGAAAAAAATAAAGAGCTGATGATAAGCATAAGCCAGTAGCGCATGGGGGATACCTTGGTATTATTATTAGAAGGGCAACGCATCCATTGTATGAGCAGGATTAAAAGAGAAGCTAATATTTCCCGATTAAAGTAAAAAAATGGAAGCGTACAGCGACTAGTGGTAGTCTCCAGCTTTAATTCTTAATAACAATGATTAACGGAGCAAGACCATAATGAATTTAGACAATCAAAAATGGGCAGCGATTATTCACGCGAGTGCGCTATTAGGTTTGTTGCTACCGATGGCATTGGTACTTGGGCCACTGGTAGTTTGGTTTTTAAAGAAAAATGAAAGCGAATTTTTAAATGAACAAGGAAAAGCCGCGCTTAACTTTCAAATGGGTATTCTTGGACTTTCCTTTATTTCTGTTTTGCTCACCTCAATTGCAGGGTTCTTCTTTTTAGTCTCAATGCTAGTTTTTGCCACAGGGTTAGTGTTTGCAAGTATTGCCGCTTATACACTTTTCATAGGCAAAGATTATAACTACCCCTTTGCAATCCGTTTTATTAAGTAGCAGTGTACTAAAGAAGAAAGGGAAGATTATATACCGCCCCCTATTAAACTACGGGACGGTATAGAGTCAACAAAGGTATCCGTAAACTTACATTATG
>JAGLBW010000131.1 GCA_023146545.1 Cocleimonas sp. | reverse complement strand
CCCGCTTCATTAACAATACAGTGTGCCGCGCCCGTATCCCACTCGGAAGTTAGCCACAAGCGGGGATAAAGATCAGCTATCCCTTCTGCGACATAACACATTTTTAATGAACTCCCCGTACGGATAATTTTATGCTCACCAACCCCTTCAATAAAATGTAATAAATCCCCCTTTGCATGGGAGCGACTTACCGCAAGCGTCGGGACTTTCGCTAAAGCACGTACCGAAATACGGTGTGCTACTTCTGTTTTAACCTGCTTAAAAGCTCCCGAACCGCGTGTTGCATAGTAGCTTGTTTCAAAGACGGGGGCATAAATTGAGCCTAAAATAGATTGATGTTGATGGATCAACGCTATATTGACAGTAAACCCATCCCGACGTTGAATAAACTCTTTCGTACCATCCAAAGGATCAACCAACCAATACGTTTCCCACTGGGAACGCATCTCAAACGGTAATTTCGCCTCCTCCTCTGTTAAAATAGGGAAATCACCCGCCAGCTTTTTTAATTCACTGATAATATAAGCATTCGCCGCTAAATCAGCTTCTGTTACAGGCGATTCATCCGCTTTGTAATCAATCTCAAACTCACGGTTAAAAATCACCATGATTTTCTCACCTGCTTCACTCGAAATACGTTTTACATCGGGTAATAATTTAGGCAGGAGCGCATTTAATTCAGTCTCATTCATTCGATTGTTTTCCTTTATCATATCAATATTATGCTAAAAATAAGGCGGTGAAACAACACCTTGCAGATAAACCACCGCATATTATAAATACCATCAAAATCATCGTATTCAACCGCCAGATATCAACACCGCCTAATTCCAAGGTATCATTCGGATTGGTTTCGACAGATGACTATTTCTCATATTTATTTACTTGTAAAGTGCCGCTATGCTGCTTGATTCAGTCTTTATTATCTTTTTATTTGGTGGGTATATATAGCATATTAAAAATATGCCCAGCAGGAAGGAGCGTTTATTCCCTGTATACCGTAGTAATTATAATCGCCTCGACGTTTTCTATTAAGCTTAGTAGGGCGTTTAAAAGCCTAAATCCTCCCCTCTTTTCTAATTATTTCATCACTGTATTAGCAAATAGATAACAAAATTGAAAATAATTGCACTTATGATATATATTAAATATACTTATTAAGATTTATTTACGAACTGTTATGTGATTTGATCGGAGCAAGCCTTACAGACCACATGTTTTCAGATGCGATGCGTCAATGCGAAAAAGAAGCCGCGGCTAAATATTTTCATCCCAGAGAATTCTTTTAAAAAAACCGTTGCGTGTGCCTGATATATTAGTAATTCTCACGCTAAAAATATTCCCTTTCGATACGCCACGATAGCAATGGATTAGTTTGTGATAACCCCTTAAACTTTGTCATTACTTTTTTGATGAACGAGTCTATTCATGCATTTATTGGCGGCAAAACCCGGTGGCTTTAGTGATGACGAAGGCATTATTGATCTTCAACAACAGCCTGCTGACCTTGTTATTTTATCCGCTCAGGACAGTAGCTTAGCGTTGCTTTCTCAAGCAATTCAAACCCTCGATACCGATTACCCTTCGGTTCGTTTAGCTAATTTAATCCACCTGAATAAACCAGCCGCTTTTGACTTATATTCGGATCGCGTGTTGGAGTCAGCCCGTTTAATTATTGTCTCGTTATTAGGTGGAAGTGCGTATTGGCGCTATGGGTTGGAGCAGTTACAAACCCTTGCTCAACAACAAACCATCAAACTCATGGTGGTTTCGGGTGATGATCAGTTTGATCCCGAACTGGCTCAGATCAGTACCGTTTCCGAGCAAGACTGTTGGCAATGTTGGCAATATTTACGTCAAGCAGGACAGATTAATATTCAGCACTTTTTAGGCTGGTTGGGGCAACATTTTTTCGATTTACCCTTACACTGGAAAGCTCCCCAATCATTACCCAAAGCATGGATTTATCACCCGCTAACAGAGCAAGCGCCTTTAGCCGCTTGGCAAGCCGACTGGAAAGATGATCAAGCGGTGGCGGTATTGTTATTGTACCGTTCACATATTCAATCGGGTAATACCCAAGCCTTTAATGCTTTTATTCAATGCTTGCAACAACAAGGGTTAAACCCGTTACCGTTAGTCGTCAGCTCATTAAAACAAGCAGAAAGTAGAGCCTTGGTGGATCATTTATGCACTCAGGTTCAAGTGGATATTATTCTGAATACCACTAGTTTTGCAGTGAATAATGCGCGTGATAATGACGGGGAAAATGTAGCATTATTTAAGGCTGATGTTCCTGTCATTCAATTAATTTTAGCTGCCAATAATCAAGCCGACTGGCAAGCACATCCTTTAGGGTTACGCGCCCGCGATTTAGCCATGAATATTGCATTGCCTGAAATGGATGGGCGGATTATCAGTCGCGCAATTAGCTTTAAAACCGCCTTGCAACGTGATGAACGTACCCAGAGTGATGTTATTTGTTATCAATTACACCCTGAACGCGCCCGTTTTTGTGCCGAATTAGCCTACCGTTGGACGAGTTTACGGCGCAAAAAAAATAAGCAGAAGCGCATTGCTTTCATTTTAGCCAATTACCCTACCCATGATGGACGCATTGGCAATGGGGTGGGGTTGGATACACCCGCATCGACCCTCACCCTTTTATTAGCCTTACAGCAAGCGGGTTATCCTGTCACCGACTTGCCAACAACCAGCAACGCGCTGATTGAAGCACTTCAAGCAAATATTACGAATGACCCGCGTTATTTTTCGCAACGGGGCTGTCAACAAAGCCTTTCTTTACAAGAATATGAACAGCATTTTGCAACCCTTCCCAAAGCAAACCAGCACGCCGTCTTAGCCCGTTGGGGCGCACCGCAAGATGATATTAAAATGCGTCAGCAGCGTTTAATGATTTCAGGGATTCGTTTTGGCGAAACCTTTGTTGGCGTACAACCTGCTCGGGGGTATAACGTGGATGTTAATGCCACCTACCATGATTCCGACTTAGTACCGCCGCATAATTATTTAGCCTTTTATTTTTGGCTACGTCATGAATATCAAGTCGATGCCATAGTTCATGTCGGTAAGCACGGTAATTTAGAATGGTTACCGGGGAAGAGTGTTGCACTGTCTAAACACTGTTGGCCTGAAATTGCATTAGGTGCAATGCCACACCTGTACCCCTTTATCGTCAATGATCCAGGGGAAGGAACACAAGCCAAACGGCGCGCCCAAGCCGTTATTATTGATCATTTAATGCCTGCAATGACCCGCGCCGAAAACTACGGGGAATTAGCCGCTTTAGAACAATTAGTCGATGAATATTATCAAGCGATGGGCTTAGATGACCGACGTGAAACCTTATTACGCCAAAAAGTGCTTGAGGCAATGGAAGCAACACAATTGGCTCAAGAATTACCCGCAGGGAATGAAACCGATCGTTTAAATGCCTTGGACACTTATTTATGTGAATTAAAAGAGAGTCAAATCCGCGATGGTTTACATATTTTAGGGCAATCACCTCAAGGTGAGCAACGGATTGACACTTTATTAGCCTTAATCCGTTTATCACGCGGTCATCATGCCAAAGACAACAGTATTTTAACCGCGTTAGCCAAAGACTTTGCCCTTGATTTTGATCCTTCAAGCATCAGTAGCGAGAGATGGACGGATAAAAAGCCCCGCTTATTACAGCACGTTTGTGACACGCCGTGGCGTACTCAAGCCGATACACGGGAACGCTTAGAATTACTGGCTAAACAAGCCATTATGGAAACCCTATCAGAGAATGAACCCCCTGTTTACGGTTACGCCAGCCAAGCGGTATTGATGCATCTAAAACAGTCAATCGCCCCCACATTAGATTATTGCGGTGAAAATGAAATTAACCAATTTTTACGCGGATTGTCGGGTAAATTTGTACCTGCGGGCGCAAGCGGCGCACCTACCCGTGGGCGTTTGGATGTTCTCCCAACGGGACGTAATTTTTATTCGGTAGATACCCGTGCGATTCCAACAAAAACCGCCTATGAGCTGGGTAAAAAATCAGCCGATGCATTAATTATGCGTCACCTACAACAACAAGGTGATTACCCAAAGACCTTGGGCTTATCGGTTTGGGGAACAGCCACGATGCGAACAGGCGGAGACGATATCGGACAAGCCTTTGCGTTAATGGGCGTCGAACCTGTGTGGGAGCCGCTAAGTGGGCGCGTGGTAGATTTTAACGTGTTATCTGCTTTATCGCTTCATCGTCCACGGGTTGATGTCACCTTACGCATTTCGGGCTTTTTTCGGGATGCTTTTCCTAATGTGATGCGTTTATTCGACAGTGCCGTACAAGCGGTTGCTGCCGTTGAAGACCCCGGCCATCTTAATCCCTTACGTGAGAACATTTTAGAGGATATGAAAGCCTTACAAGCGCAAGGACTTGACCAAGCACAAGCACGACGTCAAGCAGGCTTTCGGGTTTTTGGTGCAAAAGCAGGCGGCTATGGTGCAGGTTTACAAGGGTTAATTGATGAGCGATGCTGGGATAATCAAGAAGACTTAGCCGCCGCTTATGTCAATTGGGGCGGCTATGCTTACGGTAAACAACAAACAGGGGAAGCCGCGCACGCCGTCTTTGAACACCGTTTATCACAGCTCCAAGTCGTGGTACAAAATCAAGACAATCGAGAGCATGATTTACTCGATTCCGATGATTATTATCAGTTTCAAGGCGGTATGAACAATGCCATTCGGGTACTACGCGGTACTGATCCCGTTGTTTATCACGGCGACCACTCTAACCCTGATCACCCTAAAATACGCACCTTAGCCGAAGAATTAAACCGTGTTATTCGCGCTCGCGTACTCAATCCAAAATGGATAAACGGCATGCAACGCCACGGTTATAAAGGGGCTTTCGAAATGGCAGCAACCGTGGATTATATGTTTGCTTATGATGCCACTACCGATCTGATTAAAGACTATCAATATGAAAAAGTCACTGCGTGCTATTTATTAGAAACCAACAATAAAGCCTTTTTAGAAGAGAATAATCCACAAGCCATGAAAGAAATGGCAGAACGCCTATTAGAAGCGATGCAACGCGGCTTATGGAAAGACCCCAAAACCTATCGTGATGCAATAGAAAATATTCTTCTAGCTTTAGATGAACAAGCAGAAGGGAAGGCTTAACTAATTTTAATGCTCAAAATAGCAGGGAGGGCGCTTATCTTATCCGTTGTCTAAGGAGATGCCAGAAAAACTCATATTATGCCTTTTGCTTAATATTTGCAAAAAACAGGATATGATTTTTGGACAAAATAATGAAAACTAAATAAAAATTAGAAAGATTAAAATAGCCTTAATAATCACCATAGCCCTTAATTATCTAAAGATGAGCCGCTTGACCAATAGAATGTATATTGCCATTAGTTAAAGCAATAATATCTTTAATCAATTCTGATGTTATATTCTTTTTTGAATA
>JAGLBW010000130.1 GCA_023146545.1 Cocleimonas sp. | reverse complement strand
CATGGTAAACGCTTTAGGCTTGGAGGCGTTGTTTACTGATTTTTCTGAGGAATAAGCTCGAGTGTATATCGGGAGGTTATGAATAGCGTAATGGCGGAGAAGGAGGGATTCGAACCCTCGGTACGGATAAACGTACACACGCTTTCCAAGCGTGCTCCATCGGCCACTCGGACACTTCTCCACTGCTCTTTTTGCACTTATGATTAAATTAATTGTGTTTCAAAAGAGGGGGCAAAGTATATAGGCGTTTTGTTATGCTGACAAGTGGATTATGGTGTATCTTTAAATCCTGATCTTCAAGGGATAATGAGTAAACAGTCAATGCTTAATGATGAACATTATGAGCAAATAGCGGAACATATTGGAACAAGTTGTCAGCAAAATATTGTTTTTCAATCGTTGCAACCGATAACGGGTGGTTGTATTAATCAGGTGTCAAAAGCGACGGATCAATACGCTAAACAATGGTTGATTAAGGAAAATAGTGCGGCGTGTTTGGATCTGTTTGTTGCGGAGGCAATGGGTTTAAAAGAAATTAAACAAAGTGATAGCTTACGAGTGCCTGAGGTGGTTTGTTATGGAAAAACAGATCACGGTGCTTACTTGGTGTTGGAGTATATTGCTTTATCAGGGGTGAGTGCGGGTGCTAAAACAGGTGAACAGTTAGCAACAATGCACCGCTATAATGTGGCGCAATTTGGTTGGTTTCGGGATAATTATATTGGTGAAAGCTTGCAAAAAAATCAGCAAGGGCTTTTATGGGTTGAGTTTTGGCAACAGCAACGTTTATTACCACAGCTTAATTTAGCGTTGAAAAAAGGCTATTCTCAACAGGGTTATGAGGCAGGCTTAAAACTTGCGGAAAAGATGCCCGCACTGTTTACTTGTTATTCGCCTGTGGCTTCATTATTGCACGGTGATTTATGGGGTGGTAATCAAGCACAAGATCAGGCGGGTCATCCCATTGTTTTTGATCCTGCGGTTTATTATGGTGATCGAGAAACGGATCTTGCCATGACTGAGCTGTTTGGTGGTTTTAGCGCTCATTTTTATTCCGCTTATAATGCGGAGTATCGTTTGGATCAGGGCTATACGAGTCGTAAAACGCTCTATAACCTTTATCATATTCTCAATCATTATAACTTATTTGGTGCGGGTTATGAGCGGCAGGCGATGATGATGACTCAATCAGTATTGGCGATATTGTAGGGTGTTTTTTCTGTGTTCTGGTTGATGGTTAAGCTTTTTCTGCAATAACCCACGCTTGATTACGAACCCCTTGTTGAGGGTTGCCTTGTGCGCCTTCTTCCCGATAGAACATAATTCTCATCTTAGCACAGAGTGATAGTAATTCACCTTGTTGTAAACGAAAGTCAGGGTTTCGAGGACCTGATTGATCAATACATTGTTGTGACCATGTTTGATAAAAGAGTAGACCGCCTGTTTTGAGTGCGTTGATTAAGCTTGGAAATAAATCACGTTGTAAAAAGTAGCTGACGATAATGATATGGTAATGTTGTTCTGCCAAGCTGTCTTTTTCGCTGTGCCAGACTTTCGGGTGAATAGCCTTTGCATTGAAGTCTGTTAGGGCTTGAATAACGCTGCTTGAGTAGTCAAAAGCATCAACTTGAAAGCCTCTTTTTGCTAAAAATTGTGCATTGCCTGCACGCCCACAGGCAAGGTCTAAGGCGCGGCCTGTGGGTGGCAATAAATGGGTATTTTGTGTTAAAACCTGAGCGGGTGTTGCACTGCTAATATCAGCGTGTTGATAACAGGCTTCCCATTTTTGTTGCTTATCGTTGCTCATGCTTATTTATTAAATTTCTTTGGATCAATGCCTAAAGAGCGCATTTTACGGTAGAGGTGGGTACGTTCCATTTTTACCCGATCAGCAAGTTTGCTGACGTTGCCGCCGCATTGTGTTAGTTGATAGCTTAAATAATCGTGCTCGAATTGCTCGCGGGCTTGGCGCAGTGGCATGTCATATAAACTAGCAGGCAGTGCGCTTTCTAATCCATTTTCAAAGATAGGAATGCTGGTGCCGAGTGTTTCTTCAACTTCTTCAAGGGTAATTTCGGTATCGGTACCTAAAATTAACAGCCGTTGTACTAAATTACGTAACTCTCTAATATTGCCTAACCAACGGTAGTTACGCAGAAAATTTTGTGCTGCAACGGAGAAATGACGATAAGGTAAGCCATCTTTTATGGTTTGTTGGTCGACATAATAATTTAATAGTTCAGGGACATCTTCAGCATGTTCTTTAAGTGCAGGAATATAAAGCGGCACGACATTGAGATGGTTGTATAAGGTTTCGTTAAAGTGTTTGGCTTCTACATCATCGCGTAGGTTGTGTTGTACCGAGGTGATAATAATCATATCTAGGTCGATACGCTCGAAGCTGTCCACCCGCATATAAAAGTTATCCCGTAATACGGTTAATAACATCAGTTGTAATGGCGGGGTTAAGGCATCAATATCGGCAAGGTATAGACAGCCGCCCTGTGCTTCATCAAAGAGACCGTATTGTATTTTATCGCCATCAACTTGCCCAAAAAAGGTCGCCGCCATTTGGGTTTCGCTAAGGTCTGATGAATAGGCGGAGACAATGCTTTTAATGAAAGGGCGTGAGGCTCGTTCGCTTTGCAAGTGAATATAGTGGGCAAAGATTTCTTTACCAACGCCTGCTTCGCCGTAGAGTAAAACAACTGATCCATGATGTGCGACCCGTAAGGCTTGTTCGCGCAAGTGTGACATTCTGTCACTAGAGCCAATCGGTGCAGGCGGAATTTGAAGTTGTTTTTTTAATCCCTTATTTTCTTGTTCTAGTTGTCCTGAACGCAGTGCATTTTCAACGGTGAGTAGCATTTTTGCCATCGACAGCGGTTTTTCGATGTAGTCGTATGCGCCTAAACGGGTTGCTTCTACGGCGGTTTCTATCGTGCCGTGTCCTGACATCATAATGACAGGACAACATAAGCCTTCGTTTTCTTTCCAACTTTTTAAGAGTGAGATACCATCATCCCCAGGCATCCAAATATCTAATAGCACCAGATCGGGACGACGTAAGCGGCGCATTTCTCTGGCTTTTTCTGCACTTTCAGCAGTGGTGATGAGGTAGCCTTCGTCCTCTAGGATTTCGCCAACTAATTGACGAATATCAGGTTCGTCGTCGACGACTAAAATACTTTGTTTTTCAGGCATTGGGTTCTCCTTTTTAAGGGTTAAGAGTGAGAGAGCTGACTTATGGGTAAACAAATACTCATGGTAGCGCCTTGATCAATATTATTGGTAGCAAATACTTTGCCTGAATGTTCTTCAGTAATTTTTTTGACAATGGACAAGCCTAAGCCTGTGCCTGTGGTTTTACTGCTAACATAGGGGGTAAAGAGGTTGCCAATAATGTCTTCGGCAATCCCACTACCATTGTCTTTCACTTCAATAATGACATGGTTTTGACACGGTGCAGTTTGCATTTGAGCGGTTTGTTCGGGTTGCAAAAAAGTAGAGACCACAATTTGTTTACAAGCTTGCGCTTCAGGCATGGCTTCCAGTGCATTTTTAATCAAATTAATCATCATTTGGCGAATTCTGGTTTCATCAAGGTATAAGTCAGGTATTTCTCCTAAATTTAGTACAATTTCAGTTTTTTGGCTATTAATAGTATAAAGTTCTGATACTTCACGGGTGAGATTGTTAAGTCTAACCCGTTGAAAGGTAATCGCAGGCGCCCGCGCGTATTGGCTAAAGGCATCCACCATTGTTTTCATGTTATCCACTTGAGTGATAATCGTTTTGCTCATGCGTTTGAGTAAATCGGCTGATTTTTCACTGACTTCAGGAAGGAGTTTAATTTGAAGCCGCTCGGCGGATAATTGAATGGGTGTTAAGGGATTTTTAATTTCATGGGCTAAACGACGGGCGACTTCACTCCATGCGGCATCGTGCTCGGCTTGAATGACTTCTGTAATATCATCAAAAACAAGCACATGACCTTGTTCGCTGCCATTGAGCAAGGGGAGTTTTGCACCACGACAGACTAATGTTTGACGACCACTAGGGAGTAATAAATTAACTTCCTGTTGCCATTCTTTGTCATGGTTTTCAAAGTGAGGTTCGATAATATGAAACAGGGGTTGCAATATTTTTAGTTCATTACACATTTGTTGGCAGGTTTTGCCAATGTATTCACTTAAAGAGGTTTGTAGTACTTGTTCTGCGGATGAGTTGATACGCAGGATGATTCCCTGATCATCAATGTTCATTACCCCTGAATTAATATGATCCAGTACGATATTAAGGTAGTCGCGTTGTTGTTGAATTTGTTGTTTGCTTCGTTCACTTTCTTTACGTGCTTCAGCAAGGTGTGCTGTCATGGCATTAAAGGAATGCGCGAGTAAACTGAAATCATCTTTATGTGAAACGGGTAGTTTTTTGTATAAATCACCTGAAGCTACGGCAAGCGTTCCTTCAAAGAGTTTACGGATGGGTTCAGTCAGTTTTTGAGAGTAAAGAAAGGCGGCTAATATGGCGAGCAGAATAGAAAGCACCATAATTAACAATAAGGTTAAACGAAAGCTGTGCTTGATTTGATAACGGTTATAGTCGGTGGCTTTATATTGTGTCCAAGCTTTAGTGACATTTTCGGTTAAATGTCGCTCATTTTCTGAAAAGGGAAACAGTGCCGTTAAGGCAATGGTTTGTCCCGTAATGCTGGGCTTTAGTGTGAGGGCAACCCGCGAATATAAATCTTCATCAGAGGTGGTTTCTAGCTGGTAAGTATAGCCGTGTAATGAGAGACTACGAAAAATTTGATCTTGGGGAAAGTGGGGTAGAATAGTATCGGTATTATCGCCACTGTAGACCATAACTTCGTTATTAGCGCCAAACAGCGTCATTTCATACGCACCTAAGGAGGTACGTTTTCGATCCATTAAGGCAGGGTAATCGAGAGGATCAGAGACCACAATTTCTTTGGCGACTTGCTCTAATTCAAACAGGTGTTGGCGCATTCTAACATTAAGTGCGTGGTTGGAAAGTTCTAAAGAATCTTGGAGTGCGCCTTCTATTTTGACATCAAACCACGTATCAATACGATCCCCTAAAAAATTCATCGAGAAAAAAGAAACAATCAGGACAGGGACAATGGTTAAGGTGGAGAACGCTACCACAAGGCGAGCGGTATAACGTGACCCTGTTTTATGTGATTTAAGCCCCGTCACCAGCTTGTGCAAATTGTATAAAATTAATAACGATAGAATGATTAAAATAAAACCATTCAATGGAATCAACCATAAGTTTAAACTTGAAGTGTCATGAGGGTGATCGGTTGCATCTTTTAATAGTGATAATGAGTAGGTTAATAAAGCAACCACAAAGCCAATGGGAATGGCTTGAATCAGAAAAGGTCTTAAGGTAGCGGCCATCGAGCCTCCTCGCTGGTTAAACTGTAGTCATCACTAATAAAGGATTGGAGGCGTAACGGTAAATCTAAATTAGAGGCGTTTAAATGAGCAATAGCATAAATCTCACGGGGTTCATCAGGTATTTTAGGGGGAATGGGGGGAAGGACAAAGTTGCGAATTTCACCCATTTGACGTAATACAGCAGGTAAATTGCGAAAGTTCCAGTGCTCATTGGTGTCATTGCGTGATAATAAATAGTGACGGCTTAACGGGTGATATTTTATTTGAAACTTTAAATCGTTAAGGTGAGTTTCTTGATCCCACATCCAGCTACGGGGTTGATTATGGTAAAACTGGAGGTCTGCTTTTAAAGTAATGCCATTTAATAAGGCTTGGTGAAGGTAATCCGTCAGTTGATACTTTATATTGGCTTGTACTTTGTAGATATTTGCTTTTTTATTCAGCATTTGCACACGAAAAAGCGTAATGACGACTTCTCCCGATGCGGCTTGTAGTGGATGATTATAAAAAGCCCCGATTAATAAACCAAAAAAAAGCGAGGTTTTTAACCAAAAAAAAGCGAGGGTGTCAGGCGTATTATGCGGATAATTCATGGTTTCTTGGCAAGTAAAGCGTAATAAAAGCCATCCATGGCAGATTCATTGGGAAAAATTTGTCGTCCATAAGGTAAAGCCATTCCCCAATGGCCTTTAATGGATTGAACCTCAACATCTGTAGTGTGTTGAACAAAGGTTGCAATTTGTTGTTCATTTTCTTCGGGAAGTATAGAACAGGTAGCGTATAAAAGCTTACCCTCTGGTTTTAATTTAGCCCACAAGTTGGTCAATAGCTTGTATTGCTGAGCTTGTAAGCTTTTAATATCTTCTGGGCGACGCAAACATTTAATATCAGGATGCCGACGTATAACACCTGTTGCAGAGCAAGGTGCATCGAGTAAAATGCGATCAAACTGATAATCTTTTCCCCATTGATCAATGGCATTAGCATCAACGGCTAATAAGATTGCAGATTCTGATAAACGATCAAGGTTTTCTTTTACCCGTTGCAAGCGTACTTTACTGCTATCGACTGCCACCACCGTTAGGTTATTACAAGCTTCTAAAATATGACCTGTTTTTCCACCAGGGGCTGAACAAGCGTCAAGTACTTGTAAATTAGGTTTTAAATCTAATAAGCCTGCGGCTAATTGTGCGGCGGTATCTTGTATTGAGACAACGCCCTGATCAAAATCAGGAAGCTCACTGACGTTGACAGGTTCTGCTAATAAAATAGCCGTTTCACACACGCTTGAGGGTGTTGCTTGAATGTTAGCGTCCTTTAATTGTTGGCAATAAGCCGCTCGGCTAGTGCGTGATAGATTAACCCGAAGCACCATCGGTGCACGTTGATTGCTTGCCTCCAGAATAGCTTGCCAATGATCAGGGTATGCGATCTTAATTTTTTTCAGTAACCAATAGGGGAAGGCATAACGTACATTTTCTTGTTGATTAACTTTAGCGAGCAGCTCGGTGCGTTGCCTTAAAAAGGTTCTGAGTACACCATTGACCAAGCGTTTAGCCCATGGTTTTTTTAATCCTCTAATGACAGCAACGGTTTCATTAACCGCAGCATGGTCGGGGGTTTGCTGATAAATAATTTGATATAAACCAAGGCGTAATAAACACTCAATATCGTTATGTTTCGCTTTTAAGGGCTTGGCTAACAAGTGTGTGAGAAGCGCAGAAAGTGGCTCGTGCCAGCGTAAACTGCCATAACATAAATCACGTACTAACGGGTCATTCGCTTTTGGGGTATTGATAAAGACTTGACGCAATGACTCTCCCTGATGAATCACCCGTCGTAACACCTGAGTTGCGATTAGTCGTGGATTAACCGTACTCATGAAGGAAACACCTGTGCGGCTAAAGAGCGCCCGTTTAAAAAGTCTTTAACCTCAAGTGCTTTATTATTGGGAAGTTGTAAACGTGTGATCAGCACCGAACCGTCTTGTGTTGCAATTTCAATGCCTTGTTTCGACTCCGCAATAACTGAGCCTGCGGGAGCAATTTGCGTGCTGGGTATTACTGAGGTGTTGTAAAGGCGTAATGGTTTACCTTCTTTTAAGGTATAAGCGACAGGCCAAGGGTTAAATGCACGAATACGACGATCAATTTCAATAGCCGATTGATGCCAATCAATTTCGGCTTCTTGTTTGCTAAGTTTATGGGCATAACAGCTTTTAGACTCATCCTGCTGTTCTGGATTAAGCGTCCCAGAAACCAGTTGCTCTAACGTTTCTAATAATGCTGTTGCGCCGTCGTTAGCTAACTGATCATGTAGGGTTTGTGCGGTATCAGTTGCGGTAATAGGGCAGGTGATTGTCGATAACATATCACCTGTATCTAATCCCAATGCCATTTGCATAATGGTCACCCCTGTTTGTTGATCACCTGCTTCAATTGCACGTTGTATCGGGGCAGCACCGCGCCAGCGAGGGAGTAATGAGCCATGAATATTGAGGCAGCCATAACGGGGTGCATCTAAAATAGCTTGAGGCAGTAATAAACCATAAGCAGCGACAATCATAATATCGGCTTGATAAGCTTTTAGGGTCTTCAGTGCTTCTTTACTTTTTAGTGTTGTGGTTTGTTCTATTGGGAGCTGGGTATCAAGTGCAAGCTGTTTAACGGCACTTAATCTTATCTTTTGTCCCCGTCCTGCACGACGATCAGGCTGGGTATAAACAGCAACGATCTCATGTTCCGAATCAATCAGTGCTTGTAATGCAGGGACAGCAAACTCTGGCGTTCCTGCATAAATAATGCGTAATACTTTATTATTGGATGTACTCATGGGGATTTTTTGTGCTCCTACTAGGTGTTTTGTTTTGCTATTTTTTCTAATTTTTTACGCAGTCGTTGCTGTTTCAAAGGTGATAAATAATCAACAAACAGTTTTCCGTTCAGATGATCCATTTCATGTTGTATGCACACCGCTAATAAGCCATCCGCATTCAATTTAAACACCTTCCCCATTTGATCCAGTGCTTTTAAAGTAACCTGTTCTGCCCGTTCTACCTCTGCATAATAAGCAGGAATAGAAAGACAACCTTCTTCACTTTTTTCTGCACCTGTGGTTGATAAAATCTCAGGATTAATAAAGCACAGGGGAGCATTTTTCTCTTCAGAAATATCCATCACAATGATTTGTTGATGAATATTAACTTGTGTTGCCGCCAACCCAATACCAGGTGCGTCGTACATCGTCTCGAACATATCATCGACAATGCGTTGAATCGTTTGATCCACCTGTTCAACAGGTTTTGCTGTTGTTCGGAGACGTTGATCAGGGAAACGTAAAATATCAAGTAATGCCATTGGTCTTTCCTTTGAGAGAATGGGATGCGGATTCCAAATAGAGGTCATCATACGGGTATTTGATCCATCGGGAACGATTCCTTCAAGAGATTCTATATCCACCCTATTTTAGTCTTATAAATTAATTTAGCTTTTTTGCTTTGGTTAATTTTTTGTAAGAAAGGCGTTACCATCAGTCCGAAACCGTTTCGGATAACACGGTGAACTGAGTAAACTAACACGCTAAAAATAATACCAAGTTTCATAATCCCCATACATAAAAATAATAATAGAGAAAGATTATGTTCATGTCTCTTCCTAGATTGGCAATTCTATCAGCAACTTCCTTGCTACTTTCTGTCGGGTGCAATAATAAATACTTGAAATCAGAAAACAATAAGACTTCTCTTTCTACTGTTCCAGCCGTTCCCGATCGCAAAATTGATCTTTATGATCAGCATTATGGAAAACCGAAGCCCCGTGATCGTCATGATAATGGCGGTTATAGCTCAACACCAAAGTATAAAAAAATAGGTCATAAGCGTATTCCAATTAAATCCGATGCGCCGATACGCTATAAAGTAAAAAAAGGGGATACTTTATGGGGTATTTCTAATAAATTTTTAAAAGATCCTTGGTTCTGGCCTGAGATTTGGGATAAAAATCAAAAAATTAAAAATCCACACCTTATTTTTCCAAATGATGTGCTTTATATTTATCAATCCCGACGTAAAGTAACCCGTGGTGGACGTATTGAAGAAATTTTAGTGCCACAAATTCGAGTTGAGCGTAGTGATAAAAAGATGGGTGAGCCGATTGCGGCACTTGCACCTTTCTTGGCGTGGCCTCGTGTCTTAGCGAAAGACATGATTGATAAAGCCCCTTATATTGTTGATGGAAAAAATGATCATTTATTAATTAGTAATGGGCAAACTGTTTATATTAAAAACCTTAATAATCGTCGAGAAGCACAAAGCTATTCAGTTTTCCATACGGAGAAAAAATTATACGATCCACAAACTAAAGAGTTATTAGGTTATGAGGTGAGCTATAGTGCGGATGCTGAAATTACACAGGCAAAAGGTAATATTGCGAGTGCCACCATTCTTAATATGAGACGAGCAGTACGCATTGGTGATCGTTTATTAAAAAATATTGATGAGACCATCAAGTTGAAAGGAACGATTCGTGCGCCCCATCGTAAAGTGCGCGCCAGTATTATTTCCTTATATGATGCTAAGTTGATTAGTGGAAAAGGTATGATTATTGCTTTTAATGCGGGTCGTCAAAAAGGGATTAAAGTTGGACATATTTTAGGGGTATACGCTCAAGGTAAAACCGTTACTGACCCTTATGCAAAAATAGAAAAAGTGGACTATAAATACATAAAAACAAAAACGCCTGTTCGCATTGACTTACCTCCAGAACGGATTGCGACCGCGATTGTTTACAAGGTTGATGATAAATTAAGTTATGCTTTAATTACAAAGTCAGATCATATTGTAAAGAAAGGGTATAAAATAGGAAACCCTTAAAATCATCTGTTTGAGTGTGTGTGAAACAAGATAATAATTTAGCCGCTTGGGTCGCGCTTTGGCGCGTTTCGGGCGTTGGGTGTAAAACTTACCAAACCTTGTTGGATCAGTTTGGATCACCCGCTGATGTTTTTAATGCTACGAGGGTTCAGTTAAAAGCGGCAGGGATAGGTGATGCTTTAATTGAAAAAATTCAGCAACAAGCACGTTCAAGTGCTGATCCTGATATGCAATGGTTTCATCAATCCGAGCACCATTATATCATCACCTTTAATAACTCCCTTTATCCTCAGCGTTTAAAAGAACTCCCTTCTCCGCCCCCTTTGCTTTATGTGCATGGGCATCCCGAACTTTTGAATGATCCACAATTAGCCATTGTTGGTAGCCGTAACCCAACCCAAGGTGGACAAAATAACAGCTATGAATTTGCCAAGCATTTAGCCGCTACAGGACTTTGTATTACCAGTGGGTTAGCTTTAGGTGTGGATGGTTTAGCGCACAAGGGGGCGTTAGATGCAAAGGGTGTCACCATTGCTGTGGTCGCCACAGGGATTGATCGGGTTTATCCTGCAAGACACCGTGCTTTAGCACATCAAATTACCGTTAAAGGTGCTATTGTGAGTGAACTTCCCCTTGGTATCTCTCCACTTGCTCGAAATTTTCCCCGTCGTAATCGTATTATCAGTGGCATGAGTTTAGGTACATTAGTCGTGGAAGCTGCGTTGCGTAGTGGTTCTTTAATTAGCGCCCGTTATGCCAGTGAACAAGGACGTGAAGTGTTTGCGATTCCAGGTTCAATTCATAATCCACTGGCGCGTGGTTGTCATCAATTGATTCGACAAGGTGCTAAATTAATCGAGACAGCTGAACATATTTTAGAAGAAATTGCACCGCAATTAGAACAAAGTCTCTTAGTCGTTTCTAAGCCCCTGAAAGAGAGAAGCGAGACAGCAACATCTCCAAGTTCAACACTTGATGATCTATTTGATAAAGATCAGCGGTTAATTTTAGAGACAATGGGCTATGACCCTATCTCAATTGATCAATTAGTCATACAAACGGGATTGACCTTAGAAGTACTTTCCTCCATTCTATTATTACTTGAATTAAATGGATTTATTGCTACTAGCGGAAGAGGACGTTATACCCGAATTAAAGAAAAATAATTTTTTTTAGCTTATGTTTAAACTAAGCCATTAAGCTAGTGTATCTTTGATTGGAAAAACCTATCCACGACTCTGTTTTCACACTTCGTTACTAGTCATTTTCATAATGTGAGCTAACACACCCGTAATAAATGATTATTATTTGACTGTATTTTCATTTCTTATTGGAAGTTACCTTAAGCTGAATTTATATTCCCTCCCCTAAATTCAGATTTAATAATAACCCCTATAAAATTGATATTATTATGGAAAGAAAAGAAAGCACCCTTGATGTACTGTTTTACCTTTTTGAAAATTACTCCGAAGCCGATGATGTTTCGCAAAACAGGGATACTTTGCAAGGTTATCTCTGCGAAGCGGGCTTTCCACCACCTGATATTAGCCGTGCATTTGACTGGTTAGAAAGCCTTGCTGATGATGATGAAGCTTATATCATTGAACCCCAGAAAACATCCTGTCGTATTTTTTCTCAATACGAACGGCGTTGGATTAATCAAGAATGCCAAGGTTATTTAATCTTTTTATCCGATATGAACGTACTCAGCCCTGAAATGAGTGAACGTGCCATCGATCGCATTTTAGAACTTAAAGACATCAGCTTTGATATTAATAAGCTTAAATGGGTCGTCTTGATGTTATTGCTTAATCAGCCTAACTCAGAAGCCGCTTATACATGGATGGACTGCATCGCACTCAGTGATGAACTTCCTCAATACCATTGATCAAAGCCATTATCATTTGATGAGCTAATCTTAAAAGGTGCGTCGTTATGATGATGTAATGGTTAAGAATATGCTAAGTAGCAGGAAAAAGAGTCATAATAATGAGGGGTTATTTAATTTTTCTTCCTCAGCAATAACTCGTTTTTTAGACTAGAATCTTCTCAGGATTAAGAAACGGGTAACGGGTTTAAATGCTACGCTTAAAACACCATTCCTTAACATCATGTGCCCGTCCTATCGTGGCTTAAGCCACTCCAAAACAATCCAAAAATAGTTTGGGATTAACCTTCCCTTGTTCCCCACTTATTGATTGGGATTGTATTCAATGTGAGTGAAACATCGCAACCTGTTGAAGGTATTAGATTAGCCCTTATTGCCTTTATAAGCGGTCTTTGTTTGGGGGGGCTAGTTTATTCCATTGGATTTATCGCCAAACCATTATACGCCGCGATAACGTACCAATTATTCCCAACCCCTCTAGAAGGGAGTTTAACAAACGATACTCAAAAAACTACGGCTACAATTGAGAAAATAACCGTATTACCAGAAGATCCGAACACCCTCCAAGAGGGTAAATCGATTATTTCTCATCAAAAAAAAACCGTTACGCCTCATCTTAAAATAATAAAAAACAAAGGAAGCAATCAGGCTCCTCAAGAGCAAACCAAGACAAGAAAAATTAAAGTTAAAAGGCAAGTTAAAACGATAAGGAAAGCAGTGAAGAAGAAAGCCAACAGGAAATCGAAAAAGAAAAAGAGAAAAAAGGGGAAAAAAAATAAAGCGAAGCCCATTAAAAAAAGGACGATTAAACGCAAAAAAAAGAACCCTAAAAAACAAAAAAAACCAAAAAATAGAAAAAAAGATCGCTATAAAACACTCGAACAATCGCTAGGAATTGATCTAATTCAATAATGGAAACTTTTTATGTCAACTAGAAGCCACACTTGGAGCTTTTGTATCCTTTTTGTTTTCTTTTTAAGTGCGTGTGCAACCCCTAAATCATCACCTCGGATACCGAATAAACCTTTATCCTTTCAGCAAGCAGTTAAGGTGTCAGGTCATTATTTATTGAATAAAATAGCGCGAGAACGAAAAATTAAACGTTGGTTCTCGCCTTCTAAAGTTTGGGTAGAGCCATTAGTCGGAAGGGATAAAACAAAAAGCGTAACAATTAGCCCTTTATTGCGTGAACTTTTACAAGAGGTTGCGGAAACTGATTATGCTAAACACATTCAGATTTTAGCGCATGGCAGTGAAGAAGATAATCACTACATTATTCGAGGAAAAATTAGCTTTAAAATGCGTGCTTCGGCTAAAAATAAACAACGTCAACTGCAACTTACCGCGCTGGATGCACGTACAGAAAAAATATTGGCTTCAACAACAACATGGCTTGAAGATAAACGTACAGATTACCACCATAAAACACCGCTTAAGTTGAGCCTTGCAGTTGATTTGCTGAGCCAAAAATTAATCGCAAGCCTTCGTCAGGATCGTATTTTCAATCCCTCCGCTTTAGTTACTTCCATCATCTTTAAACCCTTTTCCAAAGGGCTATCCAACGCAAAGCCGCAACTCAATAACAACCTTATTAATGCCCTAACCCGTGAGCTTAATGCAGATCCTAAAGCAGCAACATGGGCATTAATCAAAGCACGAAATAGGCAGTTTCCTGCTTACCGTATTGAAGGGAAAGTAGCCGTGGCAACACACCCTGTGGATAAGAAAAAATACTATCAAATCAGGGCTACTGTAAAAGATAATCAATCCGATCGTTTAGTCACAACAGCTAAGTTATGGATTGCTAACCCTCCGTCAGTAGATCATACCTTGAATGACCTACCTTTTGAGCAAGCGATTGATAAAGCAACCGAGCATCTTTTAAGTGCGCTTCGATATGACAAGCCTTATCAAGTGGTTCAATTGGCTACCTTGATTAGAGTGTTACCTTTCTTGATTACGAAAAGCAAAAAGAAAGCGCCCTTTGGTGCAGAGTTATTTAACCTTATAAAACAGTCGGCTAAAAAATATAACCGCTCTGTTGGTATGCTGTTAACAGATAAAAAACAAGGAAAGCATCAATACCTTATTACCCATAAAATAACGCAAAGACTAAATCCAAAGACAAAAAAAGCAGCCTATCAGGTGGTGTTATCTCTGCAAACCAAAGCAACAGAAAAGCAACTCGCCAGCGTATCCTTTGGGTTAAATCAAGAGATTATTCCGTATCAAAACATCCTACGTCCGTTTGAACAAGCAGTTGAAGCTTCTAGCCATTATTTGTTAAAGACAATTCATCAACATGCACGTTTTCATCAAGTAAAAAGATCAATAAAACTTGTGGTTGATTCCTTTTTTGATGCTCAAAGTTTAGATGAAGTTGAAAGTAGTCGATTGATTAAAAAGCGATTAATTTATATTGCAACAACAGATTATGCCTTAGAAGCACACCCTTTATCGGCTAAAACACTCCCTCACAGCGATTATATTGTACAAGGCTATTTATACCTTGATACACATCCTGAAAATAAGGAAAAAAATTATAAAATACAGTCAATTGTGCGTTATTTGCACAGTGGGGAAGTTATTGCACGCGCAACTGCTTGGATAGAAAATAAAGATATTGCCTATCAGCGTTCCCCTGAATATAAAGACCGGCCCATTTTTTCATCTGCACCACCAACCGAGTACAACAAACGTTTTGAACAACTTGTCATGCAGAAAAAAGCCAGCACATTACATTACGAATTAACCACTAAATCACTCCTGAATGATGCAGGGCGTGCCTATGCTAAACATCAATACAGCAAAGCTTTAGGCTTGTATCAGCATGCTACACAGCGTAAAGGTGATGAAATTCGTACCTATGCAGGGTTGTACCTCTCTAACCTGCGATTAGGTTCTATTACTGCTGCCGAAGCTGCTTTTCAAAATTTACTGAAATGGACGTTATCGACAAGAGATGACTTATCTTTAAGAATGCTTTTTGCTGTAAATTCAACCCAATTTTATGGTGATCGTTTTTTAACCCAGCAATACATGCTGTGGTTAAAAAATATAGGGCATTATTTTTCGACCAAGCAACAATGCTTTTCCATTCTAGGGCACAGTAGTCGAACGGGTGAGAAGCATTATAATTCGACCTTATCAAAGGCACGCGCGGTACGCGTGAAGCAACTAATCCAACCCTATTTGACACACAATAGAGAAGGAGTAAAAGCGGTTGGAAAAGGTTTTAGTAATAATATTAGTGGCTTGGGTACAGATGATGAGCGTGATGCTATTGATCGGCGGGTTGAATTTATTAAAAGCCGTTGTAAGGAACCCTAGTTATGCGAGACCCGCTCATTATTGAAGAGCAGTCCACGTTGTTCTCCACAGGGCAACGATTTGAAACGGTTACAGGCGATCTTTATCGTATTAAAAAAACAGCCTTATTCAGTGATCTGGGTCAGAGTGAAAAAAATAAGACGCTCTATATTAAACAGTTGCCTGCTTATTTTAA
>JAGLBW010000013.1 GCA_023146545.1 Cocleimonas sp. | reverse complement strand
TACTGGGTTTAAGGCGATTCAACACTATTAAATTTACATTTTTAATGTTGCAGTGAGCTAAAAAGGAATGTCATCATCGAAATCATCAAAGCTTTTGGGTGCTGGTGTCTTTGGGTTAGGACTAGGGTTTGATATTGGTGTTGGTGCAGGAGGAGCAGCAGCGGCTTGAGGTGCCATTTGAGGTTGAGGCACAGGTTGTTGTGGCTGATTTTGATAATGAGCTGCTTGTTGTGGTTGTGGTTGTGGTTGATTTTGGTAATTATTGCTGGTTTGATTCCTATTGGCTGTAGCAAAATCCCCTGTTCCCCCGCTACGACTGCCTAACATTTGCATATCATTTGCTAGAATTTCTGTGGTGTAACGCATTTGCCCGCTTTGATCTTGCCATTTTTTGGTTTGTAAACGCCCTTCGATATAAACTTGAGAACCTTTTCTTAAGTATTCGCCCATGATTTCAGCAAGGCGATGAAATGCAACAATACGATGCCATTCGGTGCGCTCTTGTTTTTGGTTGGTTGCTTTATCTGTCCATGATTCGTTGGTTGCAATACTTATATTCGTCACAGCACCGCCTGATGGCATATATTTTACTTCAGGGTCATTGCCTAATGTTCCGATGAGAATGACTTTATTAACACCTCGCGCCATTGATTGTTTCCTTCTAGTTAAGTTGTTATAGGTGTTGCAAAAAAGGGGGAATTTTTTATTTTTTTAGCAACAGGGTGATTTGGAAACCTAGTATAACGAGATACAGGGTTTCTACGTATTTTTATTTGGTTTTTTAATGAAAAGTGGGTAGCGCACTTATCATAATGGCGCTCTTAAGGTAATCCCTTCTTTGAGTAGTGAAGGGTCTGCTTTTATCAGTGGGTTAGCATCCAGAATTTTTTTGTAGTGATCACCTTTTCCATAGGCGCGTTCTGCGATATCCCATAAAGTATCATTTTTTTGAACGGTAATAATTCGCATTTCTTTGGCATTAATTGTCGATTCTGTTTCTAATTTTTTATTATAAGAATCATCAATTGTCGGCATTTTTTTTCTGTCTTTCAGTAGGTTTCCAATTCTATTTTCAATCGTGTTGATTGTTTTTGCTTGAGGTGATTTTTTTGAATCTCCCATAGCCGCCATAATGTCATCAATGGCATTGGTCTTTTGAATTGAGATGCTGTTATGAATATCACTCGGTCTCATTTTTTTTGTAGGTACTTTTTTAGGAATATCGGTCAGACGGTTATCCACTGCTTTAAGGCGTTGTTTATCGCTTTCATTGAGGCTTTCTGTGGCTTGCTCAATAATGGTTTCTAGGGGAAGGGCAGTGGGCCTTTTTAAGGCGACTTGATTGACTTGCAATAAACTGGTGGTTGACGATGTTTTTTTAGTTTCAACGCGGGTATTTTCTAATTGAGTGGCAGGATCATTTTTTTCAGGCTTTTTTTTAGCTTCAACGGGGTCTTTTTCTATAGGCGCGGGGATAACTTGTTTTATTGTTTTATTTTTCATCAACTCTTGAGTAATAGCATCAATAGCGGATAAGGGCGCTTTTTTGACAACATTAGTATCTTCAGCAATGGATTGAGGTCGTGTTGGTGCTTCTTTGCTGTATTCGGTTTCGATAGGTGGTTTTTCTTTTGCGACTGGAATCTCTGTAATGCTTTTTATTTTATTGGTTTTTGTGTCAGGGTTGCTTGATAATTCAATATCGTCACTTGATATTTTTGCTTTAGGGAAGACAATCGGTGTGAAGTCTCTTATCTTTTGTGCATTATTTGATGTAGTGGCTAGGGTCTTTTTGCTCTCAGGTGAGACGTAAAAAAGAAACCAAATGATGCCAGCAATAAAAAAGGCAAGGAGTAAATTAGCCATTATAATGAGTTTAAAACGACCTGAAGGTCGATGAACGGGTTCTATTTTGGGTTCGCTATTTCCCTGCATAACTTCACTTGAATCTGGAAATTGATACACGTTGATTACCTATTGAGCTATATTGTTGGGTTTTGGTAAAACAGTGGTTAGGCTAAACAACTTCCACAACTGCATACCGCCTCTGTAGTAGTAAATTTTATTGGCTGGGTAACCAAAATCAAGCAATGATTGGATCGCACGGGTAGATTGGCTACACCAAGGGCCGTTACAAAATAAAGAGAGGCGTTTTGCTTGCTCAAAATTATAGGCATTGTCTTCTTTTTTTACCCCAAATAAAGGCATCAAGGCTTTGATTGCTTCACTTTGAAACAAAATAAAGGGGATATTAACCGCACCAGGCAATGTTTCTGTCGTGTAAAACTTAGCTAAACGGGCATCAATTAATAAGCCATTCCCTGATTTTACCTCTTTTTTTAGAAAATCAATAACCTCTAGTTCACCGATTGTTTCTACATTTTCTATTATTTTCATCGGGGTAATGCAAAATGGTGGGCAAGCCCGAGAGGTTTTAGCAAAGCTATCAGTTAACTTATTGTTTTCATTTTGGATACGTTTTATGCGTATTTTATTATCTTTATACTCAATATCAACATAAGGCATCTCAGATGTAATACCTACAGTATAATCTTCTTCTGCTTGAACTGAGCAGGAAAAAATAAACGGCAGGCTACACAGTAAATAAAGTGTAAAGCATCGGAGTAGATGAGGCTTGCGGATAATAGAAATTTTGCTCTGTATTTTTTGCATAAAAATCATAAGCTCATTGTTCACGTTAACAAGTCACAAAAAGGGGCTACCTGCTGTTGACTGTTTATTTCTTCATAATCTTTTGTAATTGATTGTTTTGAAAAAATAAAGTGAGGTCTTTTGAGGTCTTTTTTTGATGTTTTTTGTTGTGATAAAACAGGTAGTCCCAACGGTCAGTATCAAAGCTATCGTGTAATAAAGGGGTTCCTAAAATCGATTGTACGGTTTGTTTACTCATGCCTTGTTGCAACATTGAAATAGCATCCTCAGTGACAACATTACCCTGTTGCACTTCCAATTTATAGTTAGAACAGCCACTCAAAACAATAATAGCGATTAAAAGTATCAGTTTTTTCATATTTTTTACATAGAACGATATCAAAAGGGAATGATTCATTTCTCTCCGTAGTCACCTTTTCGACTATCAATTTAACACGGAATAGTCTGATTAAGATAGCATCATAAAGTACATGGGGAACCACTAAAAAAGATTATATCTCTCTATTAAAAAGCGCGTAATAGGCTGTTTTTACCTTGATAGTGGCTAAAAATCGACTAAAAAGTTTAAATAAAATTTAATGCTAAGGGCACTACGATCTCATAATTTGAGATGATATAACAGTAATAAATACAGCTTATAGTTATTATTTTAGATTATGCATAGTCATTAAGCCAATTTGAAATACGCGTGAGTGTTTTTTGAAAGTCTTTGTGTTTAACAGGCTTTAATAAATAGGTCGATGCACCAGCTAAGATGCCTTCCACTTCATCTAAAGGGCCTGTTTTTCCGCTGAGCATAATAACGGGTGTGCGTTTGTAGTTTGGCTTTTTTCGTAGGGTTTTACACACTTCATAACCATTAATACCCGGCATAATAATATCCAAGAAAATAAGGTCATACTGTTTTTTTCCAATTTTTTCTAAAGCTTCCTCTCCACTCACGGCATACTCTGGATGAATATTAGTTCCTCGTAGCTCGATTTCAAGTTGTTTTCTTATCGCCGCACTATCATCAACAATTAAGGCTTGAAATTCAATTTCAGGCGTTACAGTCGCGGTGACTCTAGAGGGTGGCGGAGCAGTGGTTTGAGGAGTAGGACTTTGGGCGGCTAAAGCACTAAGCGCTGTCGTTGCTGTTTTGAGCGCAACATTATTAGGGTGTAAATTTTCGACAGTCGGGGCAGTAGTGACGTTGCTATTTTTAAGTCCTTTGCTTTGACACTCTTTGCCACTTTCATCAATCGCGCGCATGACGCGTGTGATTAATAGTGGACGCTTGAGACAGTAATCACCCACGCTGCAATTGCCGTCATCGCTAATAATCAATAAGTATTGTGATTGATGGTATTCTTGTGCGCTTAAAATAGCATCGGGGTGATCGTTGATAATAAATAAATCAGCACTGTCAGGTGTACTACAGACATGAAAGTTTTTCCCTTTCTTTTTTATAAATTCAATGACCCGATCAAAGACGACTCTATCTTTATCAGATAAACCAAAAAAGGAAACCCCTATACTTTCTATATTATTCATAATTATTTTCCGATATCACTCTCTAATTCAGCGATCGTGCTTTAGTTTACAGAACGAAACATTCAATACCAGTACCACTGAGGCTGTTATTAAGGTTTTGTTCCTAAGTAATAGTTAACTGTTGATTCTAAAGTGTTACTGTCAACTGGTTTGGTTAAGTATTTATCTACTCCAGCTTGTTTGGCTAGATCGTAATGTTTTTGAGTACTCCGAGAGGTTACCATGACAATCGGCATCCCTTTGGTTACAGACCAAGAACGTAAGGATTCAGCTAATTCGAGTCCATTCATATGCGGCATTTCTAAATCAGTAATGACTAATTTAAAAATGCTTTTTTCTAGTTTTTGCAAGGCATCAATACCATCAATTGCTGTCGCAACAGTATGCCCGAGTGCTTGGAGCATGAGGCTTAATGCTTTACGGTTACTCAGTGAATCATCAACGACTAAAATAGTGTGTTCCGTTCCGAGCTGTGTTGCTTTATCTTTATTATCAACGGTCGGGGCGGCGTGATTTTTTTCAACATCCAACAATTCAAACAGGTTTAAAACAGGTGCAACAACACCGCTGGGTAATAAACAAACCCCATTAATACCTGCAATTTCTGTTATCCACGGTTTTAATGATTTTAGGGTAATTTCTTGTGGTTTTAATATTTCATCAACGTATAGCGCGTAGTATTGCTGGTGATGTTCAACAATGAGTATCGCCTGACTTTTATTGGTATTAAGTGTTGTTGTAGACCATCCTAATAAGATCGATAAATCTAATAAAGGGATCTTTTTCTTTTGATAATTAATAAATAATTCATGCTCGTAGTGAATTACACTATCTGTTGGGAGGTAGTGAATGCGTTGAATATTTGTATTAGGAATAGCTAGCGTATTGCCTAAGGTTTTTACTAAAATAATATTCGCACTGGATAATGTGAGCGGAACTTGTAAGCGTATTTCACTGCCCTTATTTTTATTGCTTTTTATCGTGATATTACCCGACATATTTTTAATGGCGGTATTGACAACATCCATACCGACACCACGCCCTGATATTTCGGTGACTTCGGTACGCGTGGAAAACCCAGGGTGGAGAATTAAACGTAAAACATCATTTTTTGATAGTCGATCGTTGGCTTCAATCAGCCCTTTTTTAAGGGCGATTTCATAAATTTTATTAGGATCAATCCCTGCACCATCATCACGTAGCGTGAGTATAACTTGATCACCTTCTTGAGTGAAGCTTAACTGGATAGTGCCTTGCTCATTTTTACCGTGTTCCTTTCGTACTGTCGGTAATTCAATACCGTGATCGACCGCATTACGCAACAAGTGTAATAAAGGGTCAACTAAGCCTTTAATAATATCGGTATCAATGGCAAGATGATCACCTGTAATTTGAAGTTTGGCTTTTTTCTTAGTGCGACGACAGGTTTCACGAATAATACGCTCAAGACGTGGGCTAAGGATTTTAACCTCTTCCATTCGCATACTAAGCACTGTGCTATTGAGTGCTTTGTTAAGTTGTGTCTGGTGGTGTGCTTGCCCTTTTAGTTTATTCAGTTGTTGGGTAACACTAAGCGCCATTTCACGATCATCGTTAATTGACTCTGAAAGTAAACCTGCAATCCCATGCAATTCGTTATAGCTGTCCATTTCCAAGCTATCGAAGGTTGAGTTTTTTTGGATTGCTTTGCTTTGTTTCGTATTTAATGCCGTTTGTTGATCAATCGCCCACTCCAACTCATCCAGCATATTACGAATGCGATCATTTCGTTCACTTAATACGTGACGTTCCTTTAATAATAAATTAACTTCATCTGATATTTGGGTATTGGTTGTAATTAATTCACTCGAAAAACGTAGTAATTTATCAATCAAGGAAACAGGCACACGAAGCGTTGCTTCTGTTAGACTAGCTCGTTGTATCAGTACTTTTTTAGGTATTAGAGGTGCAATTGGCTCGGGGGGTAATATTTTTTGTAATGGCGGTAAGTCAATATGAAAGAGATCATTTTTCTTTTTTGAAACGGTGGAGGATCGTCCCGTGCTTTCTCGTCTCAGCTCTTTTTGATATTCGACTATTTCTTTAGGCACATCAGGCTCTACTTTTGAAGCGAACGGTGGTTTCTGAGCTACTTTAGGTTCAGCTACAACCGCTTTTTTAACTTCTTTTGTAGAAGTATCAGTAAGTTGTTTTTCTTCACTTGGACTCTCAATGTGTTGCTTCCACTGACACAGTTGTTGATAGATGACAGGGTATTCTTCAGGGGGCGTGCCTTCGGATAATAGCGAATCATAAAGGCTTTCAAGTAAGTCAGCAACATCATCAAGTAACGGTAATAGACTGTTAGGAAGTCCTGACTCATTGCCGTGGTCTAAAATTTCTTCCAGTTGACCGCCAAATTTTGCAACAGAGTCAATACCAACAACTGCGCTAGTACCTTTAATCGTGTGTGATAGCCGTGATGCCGTAACATAGCTTTTTTTATCTGCACTACCTTGGCTGATTGCTCTTAATAATTGAGCAAGATCAGCCACATGCTCTGGCGTTTCGCTCATGTAAGCTTCTAATAACTCAGGGTGTACGTCTTTATCCCAAGCTAAGGTATAAGTGCTTTTTGGTGAGGCTGGTGGCGTTGCTATTTTTTCTCTTTGAGCCGGTTGACTGAGTTCATCTGATAGCGTTTGAGTCGGTATTTCTTCTGCTTTGTGAACATACCCTTCGGCAAATTTTTTATCCCAGTCCGTTAACTGGTCTAATAATTCGGTATATTGTGTCGGAGGCGGTGTTTGCATTAATAAGCTATCAAACATTTCCTCCAAGCAGTCTGATGATTCGACTAAAAGTTCGGATACTTCTTGAGGTAGTCCCTTGTCGATTGAATATTCGAGTATATCTTCTAAGCGGTGGGCGAACGTTGCGACAGCGGTGATCCCGACAACAGCACTTGCGCCTTTTACCGTATGGGCAATGCGGGCAGCAGATTGATAGGTATCGTTATCAACGTTGCCTTCACTGATCAGTCGAATCAACCCTGCAACTTCAATGACTTGATCGGGTGTTTCTATAAAAAAGGCTTCCAGTAGTTCGGGATGAACATCCTCATCCCAAGCTAATTCATAGTCGGCTATATTTTCTTTAGCGATGAGAGTATCTGAAGATGTTGGTGCGACTACTGATTCAGGTTCGGTTAGAGGCTGGGATAAAAAAACCAACAATACTTGCAAGTCGGATGTTGGAAGGGCGGTATGCCAGCCTGTATCTCGTAATACGGTGCTTAATTCGGCTAAGAGTTCGGCATCGTGCTCACGCAGTGAGGCTGATAATAATTCCAGCCACGTGTAATAAAACCCTGCTTCGTTTTGTTGGTTAAAGAGTTGCTTATGAGTTGATATGTCCTGAATATTTTGATGTACCCATGCCGTAATGGGAATAATTTCTTGAGCATCATAGAGCTCAACAATGTCATTTAAACGTTGTGTTTCTGCTAGGGTTGCTTGAAGGACAAAAGCCTCACTATCCTTTTCAGTTTCTAAAGGTAAGGTGCTGATATTTGCCAATTCCATTGCAACATCTTCTAGCTCTTCCGCTAAGGCCATTTGTGTTTCGGAATCTAAACCCATTTGAGCTACCCCATGATGAACGTGTTTTATACGGTGAGTCGAAGCAAAAACTAAACTAACTAAAAACTGAAACGATAATCAAGTATCAATGGTGCTCAAAGTATTTACCTGAAACACCGTACCTATAGCACTCATCAGAGGTGTTGACCGTCGGTATCACTATATTGCAGATAGGTTTTTAGGCACTTATCCAAGAGCAGATACGCTGAACTTAAACCGCTTTTGATTTATTGTCTAATTTGAAAATATTAACTGATTTTACAAGATTTTGCGTATCATTTACCATATTTTTGGTAAGGTGCCCCAAAGATTCCATCTCTTGCCCTGTAGATTGTGTTGCTCTTAATATTTGTCTAAAACGTGCATAAAGGTTTTTACTAATGCCGACCTGTTCCTTTGATGATTGTGCAATGGATTCAACGGAGTCAGTTAGTTTTTTGGTGGCATCTAGGGTTAACTGCATTTGTTTTGAGGCTTCTTCTGCAAGAGAAGAACCGTTAATCACCTGCTCAATGGTGTTATCCATCGTGGTCATTGTGGTTCGGGTTTCTTGTTGAATATTTTTAATCAAGTGTGCAATTTGATCGGTTGATTCTCGTGATCCTTCGGCTAAACGTTGAATTTCCTCCGCAATAACGGAGAAGCCTTTACCTGCTTCACCCGCGGATAAGGCCTGCATACTGGCATTCAGAGCCAAAATCGTCGTACGTTCTGCGATGGTGTTAATTAAGTCAATAATATGCGTGATTTCTTGAGAGCGTTCTCCAAGGCGTTTAATGCGCTTACCTGTTTCTTGTACCGTCTCTCGTATCTCAGTCATACTCCCTAAGGTTTTACTTACTGATGTATATGCAATTTCAGTTGCCTGCGTGGTAGCATACGCCATATTATTAGCAGAGAGTGAGGAGGCCGCGATTTGGTTAAGGCGTTCCATCAAGTGACTAACCGCCTTGGACGCTTGTTGGGCTTCTAAACGCTCGGATTCAGCTAATTTTTTAACCGTAATGGTGTGGTTATTGACCGTTTCTGAGGTTAACTCTACTGATTCAGCAATATGACGTACTTTTTTAAGAACATCACTGGTATCCAGTGCCAATTGGTTAATCGCATCAGCCAGAGGACCTGTTACATCCTCGGTAACGGTTGCGCGTACGGTTAGGTTTTTTTCACTCAAATCCGCAACAGATTCCAATAAGGCAAATACGGAGTTATTTAACGTTTCATTTTCTTGTTGGATATGTTTTTCAGTTTGATCTTTTTCATCCAGTAATTGATTTAAAGCCGTACCTAATACCGCAAGCTCATGATCTCCCTGAATGCTGGTACGCGCGTTACTTTTTCCTAAGTTTAAAGCATCAACGGTGGAGATCAATGATTTAGTTTGTCTGGAAATGGAGCTATACACCAAATAACCTAATGCGGCTAATAAAAACAGATTGGCCAGCAATAAAACCAAAATAATCTGCTCATTGAAGGTGTTTTTGTTTAAGGTTTTCAATATTTCTTTATTGGCAAGTTCAATCTCCTCCTCCTGATGTCGAGTAACTGCTTGTATTAAAGGATCCATTCGTTCTTGCATTTCTTCTTTTATGAATAAACTTAAATAAACATTGTTTTCTTCTTTTATAATTTTAATCGCTTCATCAACCGCTTTTAAAAAAGTGGGCATTGCATCCCTTGCCGCTACAGCACCTAAGTCATTTTTTTGTAATGGCACCAGATTATAGGTATTAAACAATTCGAATTGGCTCACAATCTCTGTACGTGCTTCTCTTAATATACTCAGTCCTTCCATCCATGTCTTTTTACCATCACCTACGTCAAAAATAGGATCACGAACTTTCTTGTGTACATTGGACAATAAGCTATGTGCTAGCAGTAACATATCGGTTCGGCTAGTGATATCGGATAAGGTTGTTACATTATCATCAATTGATTTGAAGGAAAAAAAACCAAAGATCAACGTAAGAAAAATAGGCAAAAGCACCAAAATACCCAAACGTCTCGTTAAGCTAAGCTTGTCAAAACTAAAAAAATTAAACATATGATTTATAAACCTTTTTAATGTATGTTGCTAATGGTGACTAGCGACGATTCCAAATACTGTCGTTGAGATCAGTTCCCCATTTATTTCGATTTAATGTCATCAACTCAATATGTTGTGATCCTTGATTACCGCTCGTGAAATTCAAATCAAGCCCCCCTAGATCAAACCGTGAATTTAACAATGCCTTTGTAAAATTTCGACGCGTAACCTTTCCTTCCATTTTTCTAAGACCGTGTATAATTAACTTACCTACAATAAAACCTTCTAAAGAAACAAAGCCAAATTGTTTCCCCAATTTTTCTTTAGCCTCTCGCACAATAGGGAATGAACTATTTAGCCGTGGTACAACTTGCGTCATGATGACATTGTCATCAACATCCAACTTTTCTAGTGCATTTTTTAAATTTTCAGCACCTGTAAATGAAACGGCACTGAAAATCCAAGGTTCTTTTTTATAGCGACTATAAGCAATAAATTCGGCAATGGGTTGATAAGCACCCACAGTGATGATGAGCTTGCATTTTATATTGTGGTTTTTCTCCCATAATTTAATTGACTTATAGCCAGGTCGAGCATAATCACTGTTACGTTTATAAACGCCTAACGGCGCGACATTATTAAGTGGAAGATTATTTTTTTCCAGTGATTTCACTTTTTTGAGAGCAGTAATGTTTTTAGCACTACCTTTTGTTCCGCGTAGAGCAGAGAGAATACCATCAACTCCCGCCATACCATAAGCATCATTTTGTACATAAGCGCAGACTTCTTTGGATTTTATACCGTTTCTAAATGCTGCACGAATAACCGCGGTGGTTTCTTGAGTATAACTGGCGCGATAATTAATAATTGTTTTTTGCCCTGAACGCAATAGCCCTGCGCCTGTAAAAAAGCCAACCGCAGGAATTTGATATCGCCTTAATAAGGGTAATGAAACTTTTGCCGTTGGTGTGCCTACATTTCCTGCAAATAAAAAGACTTTTTGATTAATGAGTTCTTGGGTACGTTGGATTGTTTTTTTAGGCATATAAGAATCATTCAGCGCAATATATTTTAACCGACGTTTCTTTACAATGACATTTTTAAAGGCAGCTTCTATTCCTGCTTTCATACCCTTACCTAAGCCTCTGGAGCGTCCCTCAAGATCTAGCACGCCACCAATATAGATAGCATTGCTGTTTACGCCATCTTCTGCAGAGATTAACGAGGGATAGGCTAACCCTAATGAAAGGAGTAAAGCGGGAATTTTTGTTTTTACACGTTTAAATTTGATCATTTTTTTTATTTTTATTGTTATTTTAAGGGTGAAGCGGAGAGACGACTAACCGATATTGGCTCTGCATGTTGCAGTGCTTTAAATAAAGCGGGGTAATCAACAAATAAATAAGTGATATTATTGAGCTTTGTCAATGCAGTCACCCACTGAGGGTATTCAGTATTATTGGTTTTTTTATTGTTATTTAGTTCTTCCGTATCGCTTTGGTAAGGTAAACTGTCAATAGCAATGACAAGCGCTGGGAAATCGGTGTGTTCTAATTTTAATAGATGTTGTTTTAATTTTTTTTCAGGACATACCAATAAATGGTGCAAGTTAGCAACGGGAAGAATATCTCCCCGTAAACTGGTAACACCATAGAAACGTTCAGGGCCGTTAGGAATAGGATAAACGGTATCTTGTTCTAGGATTTCTATTTTTATTGCTTGGTCAATCAGTATTCGGTGATTGCCAATTTCGTAGCAAAATAGCAGCGCGGTGGAGTTTATAGTCGGTGGTGTCTGCTGTGGTGTTTGAACCTCTTTGTCTTGCATATGAATCCCCTTACCTATTTAACTCAGCCTTAAAGACTTACTATAATAAACCCTTTACACTACCCTAGGCAGTTATCTAAGAGCCGATACGCCTACTGCAAATCTCTCTGTATAATTTTCGTTACGGGTACAGTTATCGGACAGTCTTCTAAAGACTTTGTAATGCTCTTAGCAAATCATTTTTATCAAATGGTTTCGTTACATAAGCATTCGCTCCTAATCGTTTCGCCCACATTTTATCAACAGGGTTAGATTTACTTGAGACTATAATCACAGGAATATCTTTGGTAGCATCATTACGTTTAATAGTTCGGCATGCATGATAGCCATCACCATCTTCCATAATGACATCTAAAAAAATCACATCAGGTTGCATCGATAAAGCTTTTGTTGCCGCTTCGTTTCCAGAATTAACAGAGGTAACAGTGATACCATATTCTTCAAGTATTAAGGAGATATGTTTTCTATCTGTTGCAGAATCATCTGCAATTAATACATTTTTTATGGGTAAGTCTAGCAATGGAAATTCCTCTTTACAGTGGTGTTTTTCATTCACCATTCATTTTAACGGCTCTAATACTAACGATTGTTGGCTTTCGTGTGGATTAACAGGGAGAATAACCTCCTACTTTCAACAGTGCTGTGGTCTTTGCTGGTACGATATAAAACGACAAGATGATGCGTCAATTGAAAATTGATTTGAAATAGTAATAGCTAATAAGGTAGTCAACATTTTGTTATTTTACTAATATGTAATTTTTATATCGAATATCAATAAAAATTATTGAAAAATTCAGTATGAACGGCAATTGTGATCTATTCTTTTAATAGGGCTTGTAGATTTTCTATGTAAGATCGTGCTGTTTTTTGTCTTTCTTCAGCACTAATCACCTTGCGATTGACCCATTCGAGGTGTTGTTCTGGTAACTCCTCAAGAAAGCGACTGGGTTCGCAAGTAATGCTTTCGCCATACCGTCGACGGGTTTTAGCAAAGCTAATCGTAAGTTGTTTTTTGGCACGGGTAATACCCACATAAGTAAGTCGTCGTTCCTCTTCTAAACCTTTGCCTTCATCCATACTGTTGGCGTGAGGCAATATTTCTTCCTCTACACCGACCATAAAAACATAGGGAAATTCCAAACCTTTAGCCGTGTGAAGTGTCATTAGGCTCACTTCATTTTGCTCTGCGTCCTCTTTATTACGCTCTAAGATATCAATTAATGCCATGTGCGCGACAATTTCAGCCAATGTTTCCTTGCCTTCGCCTGAATTGTAGAGACGTTTTACCCAGTCAATAATTTCATTAACGTTTTGCATACGACGCTCCGCCATTTTAGGCGATGTGCTGGTATGCTGTAACCATTCGGCATAGTTTGTTTCGATAATAATTTTATGCGTGAGTACTGGTGGTTCGAGTATTTGATTAGCCTGTATTTGTTCATTGACCCAATAACTAAAACGATCCAAACGGGCTTTAGCAGAGCCTGTAATCTGTTGCGCAAAGCCAAACTCAGTACTAGCAATCAATAGACTCACTTGACGCTTGTTCGCATACTCCCCTAACTTTTCGAGAGTGCTAGGACCAATCTCCCGTTTAGGGGTATTAATGACACGTAAAAATGCGGCATCATCGGAGGGGTTGCTGATCAGACGAAGATAAGCAAGGGTGTCTTTGACTTCGGTACGTTCAAAAAATGATGTGCCACCGCTGATTTTATAGCTGATATTATTTTCACGTAAAGCACGCTCAAAGAGACGACTTTGATGGTTGCTTCGATATAATATAGCAATATCTTGGTGTTGTGCTCGATCACGAAAGACATATTTCATTATCTCGCTTACCACTTTTTTTACCTCATGCTCTGCCGTACGGCAAGGCAGAATATTAATACGTTCACCTTCACCTAATACACTCCAGAGCTTTTTATCGTAAAGGTGGGGATTGTTTGAAATCAATTGATTAGCCGTTTCTAAAATGCGAGAAGTTGAGCGGTAGTTTTGTTCTAATTTGATGACC
>JAGLBW010000129.1 GCA_023146545.1 Cocleimonas sp. | reverse complement strand
CTGCTTTGGCATTTAAAGTTGCAACAGATCCTTATGTCGGAACGTTAACTTTCTTTAGAGTCTATTCGGGTGTTTTTGAATCAGGAAAAGTTATCTTTAACCCTCGAAAAGGGGTTAGAGAGCGGATTACACGTTTATTGCAGATGCACTCGAATTCGCGAGAAGAAATAAAAGAAGTAAGGACGGGTGATATTGTTGCGGCTGTTGGGTTAAAAAATGTCCGAACAGGTGATACGCTCTGTGATTTAAAGCAAGTCATTATGCTAGAAAAAATGGAGTTCCCTGAGCCAGTGATCTCTATAGCAGTAGAAGCAAAAACAACGGCTGATCAAGAAAAATTAGCGTTAGCATTGGATAAGCTGACCTTAGAGGATCCTTCTTTTACCGTAAATATAGATGATGAGACAGGGCAAACTATTATCTCAGGTATGGGTGAGCTACACCTAGATATTGTTGTTGATCGTTTGAAAAGAGAATTTGATGTGGGTGCAAATGTTGGCTCCCCACAGGTGTCTTATCGGGAAACGATAAAGAAGTCAGTTAAAACAGAAGGTAAATTTATCCGAGAAATAGAAGGGCGTGGTCAATACGGTCATGTTTGGATAAAACTAGAACCGATGGAAAGTGGCTTTGGTTATGCCTTTGAAAATGAAATAAATGGTGATGTTATTCCTAGTGGATATATTTCAGCTATTGATCAAGGTGTTCAAGAGCAGTTAAAAAGCGGTGTGATAGCAGGTTTTCCTGCGGTGGATATTAAAGCTACGTTGTATGATGGTTCTTATCATGAGGTTGATTCAAATGAGATGGCCTTTAAGGTGGCAGGATCATTTGCGGCAAGAGATGGGGTGCTGCAAGCTGATCCTGTTTTGTTAGAACCTTATATGGATATAGAGGTGGTAACACCAGAAGAAAATATGGGTGATGTTATGGGCGACCTAAACCGTCGTCGTGGCATTGTTCAAGGTATGGATGACTCTCCTGTTGGGAAAATTATTCAAGCGGAAGTACCTTTGCGAGAAATGTTTGGTTATGTGAACGATCTTCGCTCGCTAAGTCAGGGAAGGGCAAGCTATTCAATGGTGTTCTCGAAATATGCAGAAGCACCTAGAAATATAGCTGATGCGGTTATGAAGAAAGGTGATTGAAATCCAAAAAATGATTTTTTTGGATGTTGTAGTACTGATTTACTTGCGCTCTTGGGCTCGAAAGGGATGTAGGTAGAGTTATGCCTGATGATAACGTAAAAAAATGGTGTTAATCAGTTTAAAATTGCGATGAATTAATCCTCTTGCTATAAAGTTTATGATTCGCAAAATGTAGTCGCACGATAGTGTGGGTGTTGTTTCTTAAGGTTATTGAGTAATAAATATGTCAGGTCAAAGAATCCGAATTCGTCTTAAATCGTTCGATCATAAGTTAATAGATCGTTCTGCTAGTGAAATTGTAGAGACGGCTAAACGTACAGGTGCAAGGGTGAAAGGTCCTATTCCTCTACCAACAAGAAAAGAACGTTTTACAATTTTGATTTCACCTCATGTCAATAAAGATGCACGAGATCAATATGAGATTCGTACCCATAAGCGTTTAATGGATATTGTTGATCCTACAGAGCGTACTGTCGATGCTTTGATGAAACTCGATTTAGCCGCAGGCGTTGATGTGCAAATCAAATTAAATTGATGTGTTATTCATTGGGAGAAAAAAATTAGAAAAAAATGATTTTTTAAGTTCCCTATTTTCCGTTGCTCTGCTATAGTGCGCGGCTTTCTCGGCTCGGCTAATCCGAACCGAATTTATCTGAACAGATTATTGTAGCCAAATTAAGGGTGATTATCTGTCTTGTTAAGATTTTGGAATGAGGTGTTCAATGGCAATCAGTCTACTGGGTCGAAAGGTTGGAATGACTCGGATATACAATGAAGATGGCTCAGCCACGCCTGTCACCGTTTTAGAAATGACACCGAATAGAGTGTCTCAAATTAAAACGATGGAAGTTGATGGTTATAAAGCTGTTCAATTGGTTGCAGGTTCAAAAAAAGCATCAAGAGTGAATAAAGCGCAAGCAGGTCACTTCTCGAAAGCAAACACAGAGGCTGGTTCTCAAGTTTGTGAATCACGTGTAGATAATATTGATGAGTTTGAGCTGGGTTCAGAAATTTGTGTTGATGTTTTTGAAGAAGGTCAACTAATTGATGTAACAGGCACGAGTAAGGGTAAAGGTTTTGCTGGTGTTCTGAAGCGTTACAATTTTGCGGGTAAAGATGCTACACACGGGAACTCGATTAACCATAGAACACCTGGTTCTATCGGGCAGAATCAGACCCCTGGTCGTGTATTTAAGGGTAAGAAAATGACGGGTCATATGGGTGATGTAAGAACAACCACTCAAAACCTTAAAGTCGTCCGTGTAGATGTTGAAAAGAATTTATTGCTTGTTCAAGGTGCTGTTCCTGGTGCGCCAGGCGGCAATATTTCTGTAAAAGCAGCAGTTAAGATTAAAAGGTAATAGCGATGAAAGTTGATATGGCGGACGGTCGTTCGGTAGATCTCGAAGATGCTGTTTTTGCGAGAGATTTTAATGAGGCACTCGTGCATCAAGCCGTAGTGGCTTATCAAGCAGGGGGTCGTGCAGGTACTAAAGCTCAAAAGACAAGGTCTGATGTGAGTGGCGGTGGTGCTAAGCCTTGGCGACAAAAAGGTACAGGTAGAGCAAGAGCGGGAACATCACGCGGACCATTGTGGCGTAAAGGTGGTGTAACCTTTGCAGCTCGTCCTAGAGATTATTCTCAAAAACTAAATAAAAAAATGTATCGTGCTGCAATGCGTTCTATCCTCTCAGAGCTAGTTCGTCAAGAACGCTTTGTTGTTGTCGATAGTATTGATATCGAAAAGCCTAGCACTAAACTGATGAAAGACTTTTTAGGTGGTTTAGGTGCAGATAGAGGGGCTTTACTCGTAACACCAGAAAATGATTCAACGATTCATTTATCAGCACGCAACATTCCTTACTGTCAGTCTTCAAGTGTATTAGGTTTGAACCCTGTGAGCTTGGTATCTCATGATAAAGTTGTTGTTACTACCGATGCATTAAGTAA
>JAGLBW010000128.1 GCA_023146545.1 Cocleimonas sp. | reverse complement strand
TCAAAAAGATAACGCAAGATCAGCAAACCATCGGTTAAGGCTTTTGCCTCACCATTACCATCAATGTCCAGTTGACATCCTCCTTCAAGTGTTACGGTATGCGGCTTACCAATAAAGCTGTAGCCCCAAGCGACTTCGGAGGCACTAAATTTAATCTTGGTGGTATCCCCAATTTTTAAGTTTTCGTTCACTTTAAAGCGAATGTTAAATAAAGTGGGGGCAACGGTACCACCGGGCCATGAAGCACTAGGGTCTCCCCAAGCAAACTGAAGGTATTGATTGGTTAGGGTGTCCTTATCTTTGTTTTGACCATCATAAAGAGGACTTTTGTCATAGCCTGTTTTAGATTGTTTTAGTACCTTATCGATACCCTGCAAGGTTAAACGGTGATCATCATAATGCAGACGAAAGCTTAGACCATTCAAATTTAAATTGTTATCACTGGTATTGTATTTTATCGCACATGAAATAATATCCCCTGGTTTACCACTGGTACAGGATTCAACTTCGACAACCTGAGACCCACTCGCTTGTAACTTAATGACATAAGGGTCACCTTTAAATTGATACCCTACTGCGGTGTCAATTTTACTGAAATTAAGGGTGGTGGTGTCACCCACGTTCAATGCACTATCAATCGTGTAGACTACGTCAAAGAGTGTGGTCGGCAATCCCTCTCCTGGCCAAGTTCCCCCCGTATCACTCCACGCAAAACTCAAGAACTCATTGGTTTTTTCATCATTATCCGCGTTAGACTGATCCACTTTAGCGGCTTTGCTAGAGGAGACTAAACCTGTTTTGTATAAGTTTTTGATTTCTTTAAAATGCAATGCTTTATTATTAGAATGCAATCGAAACCCAAGCCCTGTTAGGTTTTTATTCTGATTGTCCGTATTGTATTGAATTTGACAGCTCACTGTCTTACCTGCCATGGCAACACTACACGATTTAACCGAAAGCTGTTGCACATCTGCAATCGCGGTAGTTGCCAAAGGCAATGTCATTAAAAGAAGGGGAAGATAACCCGTTTTAAATTTCAAAATAAATCCTCTTTAGTTTAAGCCCCTGCCGACTACCGCAGGGGCATTTTGTTTTAGAGCTAATGATCAGGTAAGGATCAATAAAATAATCAGGCGCTACCCTTATTTTTATTGTATAAAAACCAACTCTTTTTTAATTTACAACCTTAAATTTGTTATAAAGTAGATTACTTCGCCTTAAAGACAGTGTTTGATATTTCTTTATCGATCACTGTATTACGACGAATAATATCCGCTAATGAAACACCATCAACCAAGGCAAGCTCATCATCAGACAGGTCATACTGATACCAAAAACGGTCACCGTCTCGCAAGGCTTCAAATTGTTGCGTTAACACAGTACGAATCAATTCACCCACCATTGCCCCTGGTACATGTTCTTCTGATAAACCACCGATCCAGACATCAATATCATCCACCTGTTGATAGGCTCTTGCTAATCGTGAACTCATTCTTGAATCTAAAGTAATATCCGTAAAACTGTGCTTGCGGGGAAGCCCTAACGCCTCACGCGCATCATTATAAGAGGGCAATCCATGATCCCTACCCCTTTGAATATTCAGTGACGCTAAATCAAATCCGCCTTCACCAGGCTTTCCGAATAAAAAGTTTCTTACCGCATCAATCAACATTGAGTCGATACTTTGAGCAACTTGTTTATTTAATCCCCGCAATATCGGTGCAATTCCGCCTTCATCGGTTAGTCGCTTGGGTGAAAAGAACGCGTCTTTTAGGGAAAGGTTGCCTTTATCTAAACGCTTACCTTGCGCATCTAAACGTAGCAACACAGGGTTTAATGCACTGTGTCCGTAACGGTAAGCCGCCCCTGAAAAGAGATTGCTAATGGTGGCATTCACCGCAGGTTGATAACCACTGTAAGGCTTGATCGCGGAAGCACCTAATAAGAGTGGCAAATATTCGTTATAGGTAATGATTTGCATTTCTGCACCGACTAATTTACGTGCTTTCTGGTAGATTTCTTCACCCGAAAGGTTGGGTTGTTTCGCTGCAATGTAATCGGCTAATCGATTATGTTCTCGCATAAACAAGGTGTGTAAGCTCGTTAAACTGACTTGTTCATTGGCGCGAATATCGCCTGCAAAAAAGAGATTTGCACCCGTTCCGCCTGCGTTAGAATAACCGCCTATATTGAAAGGAAGCAGATTACCTGCACTGCTTTTCAACTTGCCAGAACCATCCATTGTCCGCAATGCGGTTGCACGCTTATCATCTGAGCCATAGACATTAGAAGCATCATGCCATGTTGATATGCCGTTCATTTGTTGACGCGGGTTATCGGCTGAAAACCCCGTTGTTTTGTCATAATCGGAACGCAAGAAAGGAATAATGCTTATTCCCCTTGTAAGAGGATCAAACTGTGAATCACCGAGTGGAATAGGAATATTATAATATTCTTTCGGCGATGCGCTTTCCGTAAGGTCAATATCATGATCTAAAAATTGTCCCCAAACCCACAGAAAGTCACTTGCCTTCAGCTGATTAGGGATTGACCCTGCTTGCATGCTGATAATATTACTCAGGGTTCGTGGATTCGGACGATTTAATCCCGCAGGTGAAGAAATATAATCAGTATAACCATTCGGAGCAATTCGTCTTAAGGGGGTATCTGCTTTTCCCATTATTTTATTCTGCAGGTTATTCGCTGACCCGTCGATAGTGCGTACTGTATTTTCTACACTACGCTCATAAAAAATAACCAATGGAATTTGAGAGTAACCTTTCACACCAAATGATGTAGTCTGTAACACAATATCGACTGATTTGATGTTATCAAATTTTGACAGCGTCCATGTTTTACTTTCAAACCCTGATATTTTAGTACCCGATGCATCCAATAGGTATTCACTATCAAAGCGTAACACGCCCTTTTCAAGGTATAAATAACCATGAGGATCCGTTTGGTAGGTTGCTTTACTGGCATTATATTGTTCACCATCGAATTCAAAATAAGCACTTCTAAATCCTCCTTGTTTATTAAATTTAAAGCGATGCAATATTTTGTTCTCTTTATCTTTAAAGATAAACTCAAACGACCCCGTGTCTTTATACCATTTAAAATGATGTATTTGTTGAGGGTTGTATTGATGACGTTGTGTTCCCTTCTCACTGCTTCGTCCTAAATCAACTAACATCACTTTATTGAAATCTAATCGCGTTTCATAACGTGCAGTTTGTTCATTTTTAGTTCTAATCACCGCATTAAAATCACGTTTCAATGTTTTAATGTGCGTTTGAGGATAATCGGTTGAAATAACAATAACGGAACGTTTTTGAAGTCGTCGAGGATCAATTTTGCCTGTTATAAAAATACTGCGATAGACAACCGCCCTATTATTAGCCTTATCCGTTGCGGTATAGGTGCGACGATAAGTTCCTCGCGTTGCAGTATCTACCGCGCCTGTAATGTTAACCTTAATCGTACCATCCGTGTCATCAGTAGCTGTTGCGCCCGCCTCTTTATAAGTATCACCTTGCTTTAACGTCACACTGGCATCACCAATCAGTTTAATCACTGGAACGGTAATATCCACCGCACTAACCACCACCTTGATCGGCGTTGACGTCACTCCTTTAAACTGTGCTGTCAGTGTCGTTTTACCTTGTTTTAAGGCGCGAAGTATAACAATTTTCTTGGCAAAAACCGTTGCAGTTGATACCGCGCCCTTAATTTCTGCAATCCCACTGTCCGCAACCTGCCACGTTAGATAGGTACCTGAAAGTATTTCACTACTGCCATCAACGTAAGTCAGTCGCGCATTAAGTTCGTGTTGTTTATTCGGTGCTAAGGCAATAGTTGAAGGAATGATGTCAATACCTTTCACCGCTTTCTGGACTTTTTGTACGATAATAGTACGACTGACGGTGGTTTTATTGCCTGCCTTATCGGTTGCACTATAAAACAAAACATAGCTGTCAATTTTTGATGTCTCGACGGTATCCCCTGTTGTCGTTACCTTAATATTACCATCAACATCATCCGTAGCTATTGCACCTGCATCACGATAAACAGAGCCTTGAATCACATTGACAGGGTTAGCCCCTAATATTTTAATTTCAGGGGGGATGATATCCACACGAGGTTTGACGGTTAGTTTTACTCCCTGACTGCAGTTTGCTGGAGGATAAACAATATTTTCATAATGTATTTCAAGGCATAAACCAACCCAATAAACCCCTTCTTTATCAGGTGCTATTAGGTTTTTATAGGCATAATGCTTCGACTCCCCTTTCTTTAGCGAAGTAAGCGTTTTGCTACCCACACTTAACAACGCATCCGAGGGCGAGATATTACTATCGGTTGACAAATGAACACTAACGCGTCCACCATCATTGATCAGTTCATTTTGGTTAATGACATCATAGTCAAAACTAAAAGTATTCTTTGGTTTTACATTATTCGGGGATAATGTGGTTTGTTTAATAATTAAATCCGGCGTTTTTTTATTGGTTGTAATCGATTGGGTTACTTCAATTTGGAGTGGCTTTGAGCATTCATTTATTTTTTTTACCAGTCGATTATCATTGAAAATATTGACAACACAAATTCCTGCATAATAAACACCTTTGGTTTTTGGTGCTTTTAATCGAATATAATTATTTGTTGAATAAATATTATCAATAAATCTGGACTGCTTAATACCATAACCCGTAAAACCACTGACCTTTGCTATTTTATTTTCCGTGGATAAATAAGTATACAGTTGCACTTGGTCAAAAGCCGTTCCTGATTTTCTTAAAGTGAAGTCAAAGTAAACAGGCTCAGTGGGTAACACGTTTAGTTTAGGCAGTTTAACGTGATCAAAGCTAAAGGAAAGCAGGGGGCTAATTTTTGTAAGCTGGTTAAGATAAGCTTCGATTTCAGCCGCTGTTTTTCTTGTTGCTTTTACCGAAACAACACCAGAAATTAGAGTGTTTCCTCTAAAATCAAAAAGATAACGCAATAACAACAGGCCATCACTTAATGGCTTAACTTCCCCATCACCATCAATATCAAAATCATTACGGTTTTTCTTAAGGTAACTTTCTATTTCAGGTGCTGTCTTTCGAGCGGCACTGAGACTGACTGCCTTATCGATCAGCGTCTGACCATGAAAACCAAATAAATAACGGAGCACCAATAAACCATCGCTTAATGCTTTAGCTTCTCCATTCGCATCAATATCCCAACGATTTATAGGCGTAGCCTCTCGAAATTTTATCGGTTGAATCGTCGTGTTAGGCGATGCAATCGACACTTGAAAGAAAAATAACGTTGCAAAAAACGGGATGAAAAAATAACGAAAATAAAACATAGAACAATCCCCTAAAACAATATAAAAATCAATAATGATGTGGGATGATTTTTATATTTAATGATATTGTATAATGCTAACGCACTGTACCTTATTGAATAACAAAGCACAGGCTAATGACGGTTAGATTACGTTTGAGGTGTATAACCTGAGCCAAGGCGATCCCGCTTGTTATAGCGCAGAAGGATCGCTCGGTACCTCTTGTGAATTACACAGTGTACTTACTTGGTAATATTAATCGTATGCGAAACCGCACTAAATCCATACCCCGCAGCAGTGTCTTTCTTAGTAAAATTAAGGGTAGTACTTGTGGCGACACTGCCTGTTGCTTTAAAGCGAACAATGGCAAGGTTAGCTTTATCTTCATCAGGCCAATCACCATCTGAACTTGACCAAGCAAAACCTTGTGTTTGTGTCGTTTTTGGATCGTTATCCTTATTGTCTTTATCTTCATTTGGGGTTTTATTAACCGCTGTTTTTCCAAACTTGAAGACTTTATCTAAACTGACAAATTGTAGCTTGCTACTATCAAAAAACAGATTAAAACCAAATCCTGTGGTCTTAGTAACACCATCTGTTGTGCTGTATTCTAGCGTACAAACAACCTCCTGACCTAC
>JAGLBW010000127.1 GCA_023146545.1 Cocleimonas sp. | reverse complement strand
TGACCCCGTTCAGCGTAACGTGCTAGCGCGTGGCCGACGGGAACTATAGCAACCAAATCATCTTGGCGGCAAACCTCTGACAGCAAGTTTTTATTGGTAACAGGCCCTTCAACAATGCCAAGGTCAATGACATTGTTTTCAACCATTGAAACAATACCATTGGTATTCGACACCCGCAGACGTAAACGAACTTCAGGGTTATCACTTTTATATTCACCTAAAAGTGCAGGTAGCATGTATTCCGAGATTGTGGTGCTAGCACCGAGTACAAGGGAGGCACTAAAATTCCCTGTTAGTTCACGAACCGCATTATCCATCTCGGCGTATTGTTCAAATATTCGTTCTGAATATTCAAAAATAAGATGTCCTGCTTCGGTCAGTGTTACTTTATTATGCGCACGATCAAAAAGACGGGCATCAAACTGGTCCTCAAGTTGACGGATCTGAAATGTCACCGCAGGTTGTGTCATGTGAAGTACATCGGCTGCTTTGGTGAAACTCAATAATCGTGCGACAGCATGAAATACTTGAAGTCTTCTATCAGACATAAATTTTATGATCTCCTATCATATTAAAGAAACCTGATTCCGTTCATGATTTCTAGTCAATGATGTTTTTTCATTATGGTTTTAATTAGAACAACTTATTTTTTGTACCGTGTGAGACTTTCTAATAACGAGGTACGTATTAAAGTTGTTCGCAGTAATTTATTTTTTCTTGGAACAGTCACTTAGCCGATTAGAGACTGTGTTTCTTAAGCAGCAAAGATAATATAACGACATCATTTCCTCAAAAGAAAATAGGGGGTTATTCAACAGTATATTATTTTCACTCATTTTATGATGATTTTTTAATCCTTGATTCATTCAACAAAAAAACATCAGTTAACGCGATAAAACAGGCACAATCTGTAACCTCAATATAAGCTCCTTTTTATTACTTATCAAATATATAGATCAAAATGACAAAAAAGTAAATTTAAAATCTATATAAATAATGAATAATTATTTAACTGCTTACTTTATGTGCAAACCACCTTTTTCTAATTGAGCAAACGAATGGTTTCATTAATGTTGTAACAAAGTTGTTCATCTAAGTAAGCTTAAATTCAATCACGCTTTACTGGTTCGGTATCACCGATCGAAGTTTCTCTTTTTTCCTTTTTCAGTCGTTCAGCATTAGCAGGTATACGAGGGTCATCATCATCCATTAATATACGGTAAGCAGGTCCTTCCAAATCATCGTATTGACCACTTTTAACGGTAAAGATAAAAGCAACGACAACAATCAACATAACCAGTACGCCAATTAATAGTGTTAATGATAGTGCACTCATAACGATTTACCCTGTTATTTTTTATACCGTTTTATTAAAAGAAAGGCTGAATATGCGCTTCTCTTAAAGCAATTAAACCCTTTTTAAGCTTATTTTCTGTAGAATATTTGAATACAAAAAAGAGGGGTTTAAAGCAGGTGATACTAACACCATTATTAAAAATAAGGTGAGTTGCTCTATCATATATTAAATCAGTTTAACCTTGTTGCCTTTCCTCGAAATGGATTAGAATATGATCAATTAAGGTGTTTTTATGCTTAAATTTAAGCCATTAATAGGGCGATGTCCCAATGATTAGCGGCTAAAACCTATGAAAGGGTTGTAACAGAATAAATAAGCCTAATGCGGGTCTATTTTTTGTATAGGAATTATTGTTTCAAACCCTTTAATGTTTATCTTTTCTGAAGCCCAAGCATGTCCATAAATCACTTCCCATGTGCTGGGATAAAGCCCTTCTTTGTCTTTAAATAATTCATAAGCTGCTTTAAATTCAGCGAGTTGTTTTTTCCCCATTAACCCCTTTTTACGTCCTGTTGTTGCATTACTAGCACCAATATTTTTAATGTCTTTCATTACAGCGTGTACCGATTCATAGGTCATAGTGATGATTTCCATATCCATAACAGGATTGGAAAAACCAGCTTGGAGTAGGGCATCACCAATATCATGCAGATCAATAAATTGGCTGGTGTGGGGGGTGTCATCTACTTTTTCCCAACTCATTCTTATTTCTTTTAAGGTATCAGGGCCAAAAGTGGTGAACATTAATAAGCCATTGGGAGCAAGTGTTTGTTGAAAGCCATTAAATACAGAAACAAGGTTATTACTCCATTGCAACATAAGGTTGGAGATTAATAAATCAATACTATTGTTTTTTAATGGTAAATTTTCAGCATCTGCACAGATGCAAAGGGGTTTTTTTCGTAACCACCCACCGTGCTGTTGTGTTTTTTTTAACATACTGAAGGCTAAATCAAGCGCAACAATCTGTGCTTTAGGATAACGCTTTAACATTTTTTTTGTAATATCACCCGTACCACAACCTAAATCTAGCACGCGCTCAGGTTGTAAGCGGATATAATCGAGACGCTCGACTAAACGGTTGGCTATTTCACGTTGTAAAATAGCTGAAGCATCATAGGTTTGTGCTGCACGTTCAAAACTTTTACGCACTTTCGCTTTATCCAAATGATGTTGGGTGTCCACCGTTTGACTCCATCAATTTCGTAAAAAAGTGGTGCAGTGTATACCAATGCTTTCATAAAATATGCCAATTTTAGTTATAAAAACAAGATTAAAGACCTATTCTATTTTATTTTACGGTGACCGTCTTAGCTAACTCTCTGGATCATATGAAAAAATAGAAATGTACTTTGCTGTTTTTATTATGTAATTAAATACTCATTTTATCGTTTAAGTTTGGAAGACATATTAACATCAAAAAACTGTTGAATAATGACCATAAATTGTTGAGGGTGAGTGATAAAAGGAAGGTGTCCTGCTTCTGAAATGATTTTAATCGTTGCTTCGGGATGTAAAAAACTTAAGTCTTTGTGAAGTTTAATCGGGATTAAGCGATCTTTCCCCCCTAAAATCCATAATTGTTGATGTGGAATAACTAATTTTCGATAATCTTTTGTTTTTAATAGTGTTAATCCAGTATTTAATGCTTTTTTATCAGGTAAGGTCTTTAGAATATGATGTATTAAATTATTTTGAAGCCGCTTTGTTCCTTTTACGCCGAGAAATTGTAAGGTAATAAAACGTTTGATGGTAGTTTCACAGTTATTGGTTAAGTTATTAGCAAATTGATTTAATATCGCTTGCGGCATTGCATTTTTCCATTGCTCTTGTTGTGAAAAACAGGGCGTGGTTGTTACCATAATGACCCGTTTGATGCGCTGGGGGTGTTGTTGTATCAGTGCTTGTAATAATAAGCCGCCTAAAGACCAACCCATTATGTGGGTTGGCGCTTTAATATGAGTTAAGATCCACGTCACAATTTCATCCAAGTTTTTAGCTCGGACGGTTTTGTGTTGTCCATACCCTGGTAAATCAAGCCATGTCACTTGAAATTTAGTCTCCAATGGGTTAACAATGGGTTCCCAAACGGCTGAGTTCATTCCCCATCCGTGCAGGACTAACAACGGATCTTTTGGAATAGTCGATGGTTCTGTTGATAGGGTCATTTAATGATTGTTGTCCTTAATCTAAGGGCTTGTACTTGGTTTATTGCAACCTATATCAATAAAGAATACGCTAGTCCTAATACCCCTGAAAGACCAATCACAGCAAAGATGCTGATTTTGAATCGAAATAATGCAATAAATGCGATAATACCAATAATTGCGGCAAACCCTTCAAATTTTGCATCAAAGCCTTGAGGCCATAACACGTGGTAGGCGAAGAAGACGGCAAGATTAAGAATCACACCAACAACGGCGGCGGTAATGGCGGTTAATGGTGCTGTAAATTTTAAATCCCCTCGGGTTGCTTCTACCACAGGACCGCCCAGTAAAATAAATAAGAAAGAGGGTAAAAAGGTAAAGAGGGTTGCGACGCTGGCTCCTGCAATACCAGCTAATAATAGCATATCAGGACCAAAGACCTCTTTTGTCCATCCACCAACAAAGCCTACAAAAGCGACGACCATAATCAGAGGGCCTGGTGTCGTTTCCCCCAGCGCAAGACCATCAATCATTTGTGTGCCTGTTAACCATGAGTAGTGTTCTACCCCCCCCTGATAAACATAAGGTAACACCGCGTAAGCACCACCAAAAGTAACCAATGCTGCTTTGGTGAAAAAGGCTCCCATTTGTGTGAGTGTCCCCTGCCAACCATAATTTAATACAAGCGCTAACATGACGGCTCCACCGATTAATAAGCCGATGGTAATATAGAGAGCAAAGCGGCTCCATTTAAACTGAGCATGGCGAGGTGGTGGAGTATCATCATCAATAATTGCTGCGCCTGTTGCTTTACTTTCATCACCATGATGCCCACCAGCTACAAATGTTTCGGGTGAATAACGTGAACCAACATAACCAATAATACCTGCCATTAACACAATGTAAGGAAAAGGAATATGAAAAGCGGTAATGGCAATAAAAGCGACCACGGCTAAAAGCCGTAAAACATTATTGGTTAAGGCATTCGAGCCAATACGAAACGCAGCAAATAAAACAATGGCGGTGACCGCAGGTTTAATACCATAGAGGATACCTGCTATTTCAGGTACATTGCCGTAAGAAAGGTAAACCCAAGTGAGTCCACTTAGGATAAATAGAGAAGGCAGTACAAATAAAATACCAGCGGCAATGCCTCCCCAAACACCGTGCATCAGCCAACCAATATAAGTGGCTAATTGTTGTGCTTCAGGACCTGGTAAAACCATTGTGTAATTGAGGGCGTGCATAAAGCGATGATTAGAAATCCATCGGCGCTTCTCAACCAGCTCCTGATGCATCATACTGATTTGACCCGCAGGACCACCAAAACTAATAAAACCTAATTTTAACCAGTAGATAAAGGATTCCCAAAAGGGGATAGGTTCTGGAGGAGGTGCAGTATTTTTTTCAATGTTGGACACAGTCATGACCTTTCCTTTCTCAGTAATCGGGAAAAATGTTCTAAATTACGCTTTAATTTATCGATCTGTCAGTAATACTTGTAAGCTTTCTTTTTCTAAACGAGCACCAAAGGTGGTGACAATCGCAGCGGCGGCTTGGCTGGCTAACTGACCTGATTTTTTATCATCGTAGCCTTGCGTCAAACCGTACATAAAGGCACCCGCGAACATATCACCTGCACCATTGGTATCAACCGCAGTGACTTGCTTTGCTTGAACGGTTGTGCGTTGTCCTTTAGTGATAATGGTTGCACCGTCTTTGCCTTGGGTGACGATAATTTTATCGGCTATTTTTTCAAGTGCCATTAATGCACCGTCTAAATTATCTTTATTGGTATAGGTTTTTGCTTCGTCTTCATTGCAAAATAAAACATCAACACCCTCACCAATAATTTCACTCACACCGTCTTTAAAGTAAGTCACCATTGCGGGATCAGAAAAAGTGAAAGCAGTTTTTACGCCATTGTCTGCGGCAACCTTTCTAGCCGTAATGGCTGCCTGACGTGAACAATCAGAGGTGACTAAGTAGCCTTCGATATAAAGGTATTCGGATGCTTTTAATTGCTCCAGATGCAAGTCACTTGTTGCAAAGTCAGAAGTAATCCCTAAATATGTATTCATAGTGCGTTCGGCATCTTCAGTCACCATCACCATACATTTACCCGTGACACCTTCGCCTTTGATTTGATCGAGCTTGGTTTCAACCCCTGCGGCTTGGAGGTCGTTCCTATAAAAATCTCCGCCTTCATCATCCGCTACTTTACAAGCATAAAATGTATCACCGCCTAACTGACTGATGGCAACAATCGTATTAGCCGCAGAGCCACCGCCTGAGCGATGTTTTAATCCAAACGTGTTGGTTAATTTGTCACAAAGTTGTTGCTGGGTATCGGCTTCAATCAGCGTCATTAAACCTTTTTCAATTTGGTTTTCGTTTAAAAAAGTCTCTGAAACGCTAAATTCCATATCAACAAGTGCATTTCCAATACCGTAAACGTGGTATTTCATAAAGTTATCCTAGATCGAATTAGTGAGGTACTATTTGATTTTTTGCTCTTTTTAAGAGGGGCGACTATAGCAGATTTTGTTTTTAAGCAACCTTGTTTTATAAGGATTATACCCAATCATTAGCTTCGTCTAATAATTGTTATGAGATAGGTTGGTCATAGGCTTTAAGTACTTTTCGTTAGTTTTTAACTGTTGTTCCTTTGGTATACTTTATAAACTTATTTTTTCTTAAATTTAGCAAAGCAGGGTTATTCTTTGTTAAATAAAAGGGGGATTAGTCTATTTAGGGGAAAAAGTCAGTACAAGAATTGTTCGAAAGTGATAGTATCTAAGGATGGAAATAAATAATGATACGAATAAATAACATTAATGACAAAGGTTTAAAAGGGTTTAAAATAATGTTACTGAACCCAAGCATTATAATGTTGTCTATAGAACGAAGTTGTTTAATTTAAAAAGATACAAGATCTTAAGCAGGGTTGTCCCTAACGTTATCTACTGCAATTATTGAGTTAATTTTGTACAAACTGAAGGCATGATGCTGTGCAAACTTCATACTTTAGTTCTAACAACCAAATGATTTTAAGAAGGTAAGGCAGAAAATAATATTTATGGCTAACTCACACGAATCGGATCACGATTTAGGTTTGGCGGTAGAAGAATCCCGTCCAAAAGTCAAGGAACCATCACGATATAAAGTTATACTATTGAACGATGATTTTACACCCATGGAATTTGTAATTGAGATATTACAAGGGTTTTTTGGGCTGAATCAAGAGGCGGCAACACGAGTCATGTTAAGTGTTCATACCAAGGGTAAAGGTGTTTGTGGTGTCTATACAAAAGAAATCGCAGAAACTAAGGTCGACTTGGTGAATGAATATGCACGGGAGTGTCAACATCCGCTGTTATGTACTATGGAAGAGGTGTAAAAATAATGTTAAGTGCAGAAGTCGAATATTCAATCAATCGCTTGTTTACTGAAGCACGCGATAAGCACCACGAGTTTGTGACTGTCGAGCACTTACTTTTGGCAATGACAAGCAATCCCACTGCGGCAGAAGCACTTCGTGCCTGTGGGGTTGATATTCCTGTGTTACAAACAGAGTTAGAAAGCTTCATTGAAGAAAGTACCCCTATTTTAGGAAAAACCGATGATCGTGATACCCAGCCAACGCTTGGGTTTCAGCGTGTAATACAGCGTTCTGTCTATCATGTTCAAGCTTCTGGTAAAGGTGAAGTTACAGGCGACAATATTTTAGTTGCCATTTTTGGCGAACCTGAGTCTCATGCGGTTTATTACCTTGCCCGTCAAAATATGACACGTCTAGACTTGGTGAATTACGTTTCGCACGGTATCCATAAAACAGAAGATGAAATGTCATTAGGTGATTTTCTAATGGATGATGATGCTGAAAATGGGATATCAGATGATATTTCAATGACGGAAGAAGAAGCGGTTGAAACGCCTTTGCAACGTTTTGCGGAAAATCTTAATGAACAAGCGATATTGGGTAAAATAGACCCTCTTATTGGGCGTGATGACGAAATCGAACGAGCCGTTCAAGTGTTATGTCGTCGCCGTAAAAACAACCCTTTATTAGTCGGTGAAGCAGGTGTTGGAAAAACAGCCATTGCAGAAGGTTTATCCAAGCGGATTGTAGACAAGGAAGTGCCTGAAGTCTTACAAGATGCAACGATATTTTCGCTTGATTTAGGCGCATTGGTTGCAGGTACGAAATACCGTGGAGACTTTGAAAAGCGCTTAAAAGCCGTTCTAAATCAAATAAAAGAAGAAGAACACGCTATTCTCTTTATTGATGAAATTCATATTATTATTGGTGCAGGTGCAACCTCTGGTGGCACAATGGATGCCTCCAATTTAATTAAACCGATGCTTGCTTCGGGGGAATTAAAATGTATGGGATCAACCACGTTTCAGGAATACCACAGTATTTTCGAGAAAGACCGTGCTTTAGCACGTCGCTTCCAAAAAATTGATATTAATGAACCAAGTATTTCAGAAACTTTCCTTATTCTTAAAGGCTTAAAGTCACATTATGAAAAATACCATAATGTAAAATACACGTTACCCGCATTAGAGTCCGCAGTAGAACTTTCCGCACGTTATATTACGGATCGTCATCTGCCCGATAAAGCTATTGATGTTATTGATGAAGCAGGCGCACGCCGCCAACTAGAGCCAAAATCATCACGTAAGAAAACCATTTCAGTGGGAGATGTTGAGGCGATTATCGCCAAAATGGCACGTATTCCACCGAAAACGATCTCGTCCTCTGATATGGATGTCTTAAAGAAGCTTGAGCGCAATTTGAAACGGGTTGTATTTGGTCAAGATGAAGCCATCGACCAATTAGCCACTGCGATTAAAATGGCGCGTTCAGGCTTACGTGAAGACGGTAAACCGATTGGTTCTTTCTTATTTGCGGGACCAACAGGTGTGGGTAAAACAGAAGTGTCTAAACAACTTTCTGAGCATCTTGGTATTGAACTGCTGCGTTTTGATATGTCCGAGTATATGGAACGCCATAGTGTATCCCGTTTAATTGGTGCACCTCCTGGTTACGTTGGTTTTGATGAGGGTGGATTATTAACCGATGCGGTTAATAAAAACCCACATGCTGTTTTATTGCTGGACGAAATTGAAAAAGCACACCCTGATGTCTTTAATATTTTATTGCAAGTGATGGATAACGGGAGTTTAACGGATAGTAATGGTCGTAAAGTTGATTTTCGTAATGTGATTCTCATTATGACGAGTAATGCAGGGGCCCATGATCTTAACCGTAGCTCAATGGGCTTTACCAAACAAGATCATTCAACTGATATTAGCAAGGCACTTGAATTAACCTTTACCCCTGAATTCCGTAACCGTTTAGATGCCATTATTCGCTTTAAAATCTTAATCCCTAAAGTGATTGTTTCTATTGTCGATAAGTTCTTAATTCGTCTTGAAACACAATTAATTGATAAAAATGTCACTTTAATTGTGGATGACAAAGCCAAACGTTGGTTAGCCAAAGAAGGCTATGATGTGAAAATGGGCGCACGTCCAATGGAACGTTTGATTCAAGAGCAAATCAAACGTCCATTGGCAGATGAACTCTTGTTTGGAAAACTGAATAAAGGGGGTGTTGTTCGTATTAGCGAAAAAGGCGGAAAATTAACCCTAGCGTACGGGAAAAAAGCAGTTCCTGCTTAAGTCTCTTTCGCACAACAGGCTCTGCCGAATTTTAGAATAAATTCGGCATGATTTCATCGACGTTCAAAAGCCTATTTTTCTTTTTGGGGTTAATATTGTTCAACAGGGGTAAAGTTTATTACGGCTTGAAGTTGCTCATCGGAAAATAATGATGTAACCAATGGAAACAGTGTTTTTTCTTCGATATGGGTATGGTTTTTCAGTACGGTTGCAAATTCATACAATTCTTTATTTGCATTTTGCAAATTGATACGTTGAATTAATAAACGGATGAACCCATGTTCTTTTAGCAGTGCCGTTGCCATTTGAATATGCTCCCTATGCTCCTTGAAAATAGGAGAGAAGATGGTGCGCTCTTCATGTTGAAAATGAACTTCTAGCTCTGTATTGTAATATTTTTTTATTGTTTCAATGCCATTAAACAATACTTTCCTATCCTCACTTTTCGCGATAATTAAGATTTTATTAGCAAAAACAATAGCACTTTCATGCTCTTGATTTAGCGGTTCTAATTGATTTACTCGATTCATGTAACACTCTCTTTATTGACTCTTTTCGCTATTATACGCAGATCATAATTTCCTGTTAAATAGCATGTGATAGAGGATAT
>JAGLBW010000126.1 GCA_023146545.1 Cocleimonas sp. | reverse complement strand
GCTTGCCAACGCCGTTCACCTGCGACTAACTCATAACGCCCTGAAGCAAGGCGACGTACCACCACAGGTTGCAACACACCCTCTGCTTTAATCGATGCAGCCAATTCCTCTAAGGTGTCAGGATCAATACTTAAACGGGGTTGATAGACTCCTTTTTGAATGTTATCGACAGCTAATTGTTTCAGTGTCATTTCATTATTGCTATTTTTTTGTTTTAGTCTTGTGGGACTGAGCAGACTATCCAAACCGCACCCGAGTCCTGATTTTTTTACCATCATTGTTTACCCTCTTTACAAATAATGCCTGCGGCTCATAACTGGTAATGACCAGTGTTAAAAAGCTGACAGACAGTAGCAAAATCTATCAATAAAGGGAACTAGTCCAAACTATTCTAAAGGTTTCGCCATCCTTCGTGAGAAAAAGTCACCGATTCCTGTTGGTTTTCTTTCTGATGCACTTGCGAATGGTGCAATGAAGCCGTACTATTTCGCCACTTTTTAACGATAATCCTAATTGAAGCTCTCTTTCATTTTAGGTTATAAAAAATAAGGAGGTCTTCACCCTCCTTCAATATAATAAGATAGGTTGTCATATGCGTAGTCATCGTTGTGGGATTGTTGACGAATCCTTGCTGGATCAAGAAGTTACTTTATGCGGTTGGGTTAACCGTCGCCGAGATCATGGTGGCGTTATTTTTGTTGACCTGCGTGATAGTAAAGGTTTGGTTCAAGTTGTCTTTAATCCTGATGAGTCCGATAGGTTTCAACGCGCAGAGTCCATCCGTAATGAACATATTCTACAGGTGAAAGGCGTTGTTAATGCACGCCCTGATGGAATGATTAATCCCAAAATCCATAGCGGTAAAATTGAAGTTATTGCTAACACCTTAACGATATTAAGTGCATCGGACACACCACCGTTTCAATTAGATGATGATGTTAACGAAGATACCCGTCTAACCTATCGTTACGTTGATTTACGTCGTCCTGAAATGCAACAGCGCATTAGAACCCGAGCAAAGATGACCTCCATTATGCGTCGCTTCTTAGATGACCGTGATTTTGTAGATATTGAGACCCCTATTTTAACTAAAGCAACCCCTGAAGGCGCGCGTGATTATATCGTGCCGAGCCGCACCCAAGCGGGTAACTTCTTTGCCTTACCTCAATCGCCTCAATTATTTAAACAGATGCTGATGATGGGTGGAATGGATCGTTATTATCAGATCGCACGTTGTTTTCGTGATGAGGACTTAAGAGCAGACCGCCAACCTGAATTTACCCAAGTTGATATTGAAATGTCATTTGTTACCGCAGAAGATATTATCAACAATACCGAAGAAATGATTCGCCAACTGTTTAAAGAAATCAGTGATATTACCTTACCCGAGTCGTTTCCTCGTATGCCCTATGCAGAAGCAATGGAACGCTTTGGCTCAGACAAACCTGATATGCGTAATCCGTTAGAGCTTGTTGACGTCAGCGAGGCAATGAAAACAGTCGACTTCAACGTTTTTTCAACCCCTGCAAATGAGGACGGCAGTCGGGTTGCCGCATTGCGTGTTCCGAACGGCAGTACGCTTTCACGTAAAAAAATTGATAACTATACCAAGTTTGTCAGCCGTTACGGCGCGCGGGGGCTGGCTTATATCAAAGTGAATTGCTTGGCGGATGGCATTACTGGTTTACAGTCACCCATTATTAAATTCCTACCTGATGACGTTGTGCTTAGCGTTATGGAAAAAGTAGGCGCAAAAGATGGCGATCTGGTCTTTTTTGGTGCTGATAAAGCTAAAGTAGTCAATGATGCCTTGGGTGCATTACGTGAGCAACTCGGAAAAGATTTAGAACTACTTGAAGGTGATTGGGCGCCGCTTTGGATTGTCGACTTTCCCCTGTTTGAGTGGAGCGAAAAAGATAAGCGTTTCCAAGCCTTACATCACCCTTTCACAGCACCAACCTGTAGCACAGAAGCTTTACGTGAAAACCCAGCCACCGCATTATCTGATGCTTATGACATGGTGATTAACGGCTATGAAGTCGGTGGTGGTTCTATCCGTATTCATGATGAGAAAATGCAAGCGACTGTCTTTGATATACTGGGAATTTCAGAGCAAGAAGCACGGGCTAAATTTGGTTTCTTATTAGATGCCCTCAAATACGGTTGCCCTCCATTGGGTGGATTAGCCTTTGGGCTGGATCGTTTGGTAATGCTCATTACCAAAACAGAGGCTATTCGTGATGTGATTGCCTTCCCTAAAACCCAAACCGCAACCTGTCCGCTCACACAAGCCCCTGCGGATGTACCACGCAAACAATTACGTGAATTATCAATAAAAGTTAAGTTACCTGAGCAAACAAAAACCTAAGACGCTATTCAAGAATAGAAGAAAAGTCAGCAGAATATTGCAGGTTTTCCTTCTCTTCTAATCTTCTTGTGATGCTGTTTTTTTTGATGATTTTCGCGGGTTAATTTTCACTGCTAGCAAGCAAAAGATCATACGGAGATAGGTTCTGTCTATTTTTTCCACTGATAAGGCGATTTTTCTTTTGTCTTCATTATCTTAGGTTTAGCTTCGGGAGTAGAGGGTTTTTCTTTGCGGTACTTGAGCTGTATCCCTTGCAAAAAATTCCGCAAAATTTGATCTTTACAAACACGATAATGTTTATGATCAGGCTTACGAAAAAAAGCACTTAACTCATGCTTGCTCATTTGAAAATTAGCGAGTATTAATAAATCTAATACGGCTTCAGCTTTAAGTGATAAAGCAATTTTTAACTTCATAAAAATTTTATTATTATTGAGGGTTTTTTCAGACTTCGGTTGAACACCCTCTCGTTTACCGCGTTTTTTAACAATTAAACCATTTAAAAAACAGGCTAACTGAAGATCATTCAATGATTTATAATCCTCATCATCATTCTTTTTTAACCAACAACTAACGTCTGCCCGTGTCACTTGTGTATCCGCTAAACCAAAAATTTCAATCATCGTCCGATCATTAAAATTAAAAATATAGCGCACTCGGCGTAAAACATCATTATTGGTCACAGCATATCCCTAGTGGTCTAAAATCAAAACGCCACAGTATATTCTTATTATTGCAATTCGTCCGAAGTAACTCACAATAACCGTTACTACATCAACTCTTTCACATCAGTTTACAAATAAATATATCTCGTATTGGATGTTGCTCAATGACTCATTCTCCTACACAATAATGCGCTTATTTCTATTACGATTAAGGTGCTGTTCATTATTGATATTTGCAATCCATCATTATAATAAATATTTATTAGGGTATTAATAATACTTTTTACCGTTAACAAAAAGCCAATGCAACTAAAAACCCTGTTAACGAGATAATAAATAAAATGATTGCCCTTCCTTAATTGATACCATTATTTATTTTAACAGGTCACTTCTAATACATTTTTTAAACCCTAAACCTGATAAATGATCATTATATTTGGAAAACATAGCAACACGAGCCTGCATCATCCCGCTGTATTTTGCGACTCAAACAACTTAAAGGTCTCTTTACCTACTAGCACTCCAGAGACCCCATGTTATTACTCAATAGGATGACTGTCTTGGCAGCATGTTATAACAATTATTTAAATTAAATAGATTCACTCTTAGAGGAGATTTCTCAGATGTCAAATCGTAGCCAACTGGCCAACGCTATTCGCGTTCTTACAATGGATGCTATCCAAATTCCTAACTCAGGACATCCAGGCGCGCCAATGGGAATGGCCGATATTGCGGAAGTGCTTTATAACGATTTCATGAAGCATAACCCAACTAACCCTGATTGGGCTGATCGTGACCGTTTTATTATGTCCAATGGACACGGCTCGATGTTGCCTTACTCGGTATTGCACCTAACAGGCTATGATTTATCCATTGATGATCTTAAAAGCTTTCGTAAATTGCACTCTAAAACCCCTGGTCATCCTGAGTACGGTTATGCACCAGGTATTGAAACCACCACCGGACCTTTAGGACAAGGTCTCACCAATGCGGTTGGTTTTGCCTTGGCTGAAAAGGTCATGGGCGCACAATTCAATGAAGACGGACATAAGATTGTTGATCACAACACTTACGTTTTCTTAGGCGATGGTTGCTTAATGGAAGGCATTTCTCAAGAAGCCATTTCACTCGCAGGATCATTTGGTCTTGGCAAATTAATCTGCTTCTATGATGATAATAATATCTCTATCGACGGTAATGTTGATGGTTGGTTTATTGATAATACACCAAAGCGTTTTAAAGCCTGTAACTGGCAAGTGCAATCCGTTGATGGTCACAATCCAAAAGAAATTAAAAAAGCCATCAAGAAAGCAAAGAAATCTAAAAAGCCGTCTTTGATTTGTTGTAAAACGGTCATTGGTAAAGGCGCTCCAAACAAAGGTGGCGGTCATCATGTTCATGGTGAAGCATTAGGACACGACGAAATTGCAGCTACTCGTGAACATTTAGGTTGGGATTCAGCCCCGTTTGAAATTCCTGATGCTGTTTATGCGGGTTGGGATGCTAAAGAAGCAGGTTCAGCCGCAGAAGCGACATGGAACGATAAGTTCGCCGCGTATGAAGCCGCTTTCCCAGAAAAAGCAGCTGAATTTACACGCCGTATGGCAGGGGAACTTCCTGCTGATTTTGAGGCCAATGCACAAAAAGTCATTGCAGACACGAATGCAGCGGCAGAGTCACCTGCAACCCGTGTTGCGTCAAAAGGCGCACTCAATGGTTTCGCTCCACTACTTCCTGAATTCTTAGGCGGTTCGGCTGACCTTTCACCTTCAAATAACACCTTCAACAACCAAAGTGTTCGTATCAATGATGATCACGGTTCGAAGAAGATGGATTTTGCAGGCAACTACATTTCTTATGGTGTACGTGAGTTTGGTATGTCAGCGATAATGAACGGTGTCACCCTTCATGGCGGTTTAATGCCTTACGGTGCAACCTTCCTAATGTTCTCTGAGTACGCGCGGAACTCATTGCGCATGGCAGCCTTAATGAAGATTCGTACCCTCTTCGTTTACACCCATGACTCGATCGGTTTAGGTGAAGATGGTCCTACGCACCAATGTGTTGAGCAAATCCCAACATTGCGTATGATTCCAAACATGGCGGTATGGAGACCTTGCGATACGGTTGAAACGGTTGTGGCATGGAAAGATGCGATCCAAAATGATAAGCGTCCATCAACTTTAATCTTCTCACGCCAGAACTTACCGTTCCAAACCCGTGACGAAGCCACGATTGCTAATGTTGCTAAGGGGGGTTACATCCTTAAAGATACCGATGGCACACCTGATGTTATTGTTATAGCAACTGGTTCTGAAGTCCACCTTGCAATGGAAGCGGCTGAAGCATCAGATAAGAAAGTACGGGTTGTTTCAATGCCTTCCGTTGAAGTATTTGAAGCACAAGAGGATGAATACAAAGCGTCTGTTCTTCCTGCCGCCGTTACAGCACGTATTGCAGTTGAAGCCGCCATTATGGATGGCTGGTGGAAATATGTCGGTACTAACGGCAAAGTTATTGGTATGACGACCTTTGGTGAATCGGCACCGGCTCCTGAGTTATTTAAACACTTTGGTATTACTACAGAAGCCGTCAGCAAGGCGATCAACGACATCGCATAATCCAACACAAACACAATGCCATGCTCACTCGTGGCATTGTATTATTGATAAATAAAATGTAGCCCGTTGCAATACGGGTTGTTAGAAATGGGGTGGATTTATTTTTGGACTGTCCGTATTTCGTAAACTCCATACGGGTTGCGTGTTTTATTTATTGAAAATCTAAAGGCTAACACTGTTTAATGTCAATAACATGACCATAAACAGTTCAATTTTAAACATTATTTTTAAATCAATTTTCAGGAGAAAATTATGACAGTAAAAGTCGGTATTAATGGATTTGGTCGTATTGGCCGCATGGCATTTCGTGCAATTCACGCCTCTTTCCCTAACTTAGAAGTTGTTGGAATCAATGACCTTCTTGAGAATGATTACCTTGCTTACATGCTTAAGTATGACACTGCTCAAGGTCGTTTTGCAGGAACAGTTGACGTAGACGGTGATAACTTCGTTATCGATGGCGAGCAAAAAATTCGCTTAACGGCTGAGCGTAACCCTGCTGACCTTAAATGGGACGAAGTAGGCGCAGAGCTTATTATTGATTGCACAGGTTTCTTCTTAACACAAGAAAGCTGTCAAGCACACATTGATGC
>JAGLBW010000125.1 GCA_023146545.1 Cocleimonas sp. | reverse complement strand
GGTGCTAAGAAAGTAGTTCAATCTGCACCGTCTAAAGATGGTGGACCGATGTTCGTTTATGGTGTTAACCATAACAACTATGAAGGGCAAGCGATTGTTTCTGCTGCATCGTGTACAACGAACTGTTTAGCACCTGTGGCTAAAGTTATCAATGACAAATGGGGCATTAAGCGTGGTCTTATGACGACTGTTCATGCATCAACAGCCTCTCAAAAAACTGTTGATGGTCCTTCTTTGAAAGATTGGCGTGGTGGACGTTCTGTCTTTGAAAACATTATTCCTTCTTCAACAGGCGCAGCTAAAGCAGTAGGCGTTGTCCTTCCTGAGCTTAACGGCAAATTGACAGGCATGGCTTTCCGTATTCCTTCTGTTGACGTTTCAGTTGTTGATTTAACAATGGAACTTGATAACGAAGCAAGTTATGAAGAGATTTGCGCTGAAATGAAGCATCATTCTGAAAATGGAGATATGAGCAAAACATTATCCTACACTGATGAAAAAGTTGTTTCTTCTGACTTCCGTGGTATTGGATTCTCATCAATCTTTGATGCAGGCGCAGGTATTGCACTCGACGGCACGTTTGTTAAAGTCGTTTCTTGGTATGACAACGAGTACGGTTACACCTGTAACATGCTCCGTTTAGTTGAGCACGTTTCTGCTTAATTAATAGCATACCGTATAGTGCGTAGGGCGCAATCTTGATCATCGCGCCCTACGCACTAGCGGTTTCTCACTTTTTATTTCTTATAGAGATAATTTAATTGAATATTGATCCCACACTATTGACTTAAATTATTTCTCATCATTAAAAAAATAGGGGTTTAACCATGTCTGTAATTAAGATGACTGATCTTGACCTTGCGGGTAAGCGTGTTCTTATTCGTCAAGACCTTAATGTGCCTGTTAAAGAGGGTAAAGTAACCTCGGATAAACGTATTCGTGCCTCACTGCCTTCCATCGAGAAGCTCGTTGCCGCTGGCGCTAAAGTGATGGTTATGTCTCACTTAGGTCGTCCTACAGAAGGTTCTCCTGAAGATCAATTCTCACTTGCGCCTGTTGCTGCTCATATGAGTGGTTTGCTTGATACAGAGGTTAAATTAATCGCTGATTATCTTGATAATGCCCCTGAGGTAACCGATGGTGAAGTAGTTTTACTCGAAAATGTACGCTTTAATGCAGGTGAAAAAGCCAATGATGAAGCACTATCCAAACAATATGCTTCGCTTTGTGATGTCTATGTTATGGATGCTTTTGGAACAGCTCACCGTGCTCAAGCCTCTACACATGGTGCAGGTCAATTTGCACCCACTGCTGCGGCAGGACCTTTATTAGCAGGCGAATTAGAAGCACTGGGTAAAGCAATGGATAATCCAGCGCGTCCTTTTGTTGCTTTAGTTGGTGGTTCTAAAGTTTCAACCAAGCTAACAGTGCTTGAATCACTTTCCAAAGTAGTTGATCAGTTAATCGTGGGTGGTGGTATTGCCAATACTTTTATTGCGGCTGAAGGTCATAATGTGGGTAAATCATTATACGAAGCAGACCTTGTTGAAACGGCAAAAGCATTAAAAGCCGCAGCCATCGCAAGCGGTGGTGATATTCCCGTACCGACTGATGTCGTTTGTGGCAAAGCATTTTCAGAAAGTACGCCCGCCACGACAATGACCGTCTCTGATGTTGCTGATGATGATATGATTTTTGATATTGGTCCTGATTCAGCCGAAGCTTTAGCAGAAATTATTCGTAATGCAGGCACTATTGTTTGGAATGGTCCTGTTGGCGTATTTGAATTCGACCAATTTGGTGACGGTACTAAAGCCATTGCGATGGCGATCGCCGAATCAGACGGATTTTCTGTCGCAGGCGGTGGTGATACCTTAGCCGCTGTTGATAAATATGATATTTCGGATAAAGTGTCCTATATTTCAACAGGCGGTGGATCATTCCTTGAATTCCTAGAAGGAAAAAAACTACCTGTTGTTGCGATGCTGGAAGAACGCGCTAAAGGATGATCAAATTTTGGACATAAAACTGCAATAGTACTGAGCTATACTTTGTGGTTTTATCTGGAAAGTGAACCTAAGCTACTCTAAACTCAAGCCCCGTTTGAAAGGTGTCTTTACATTTTTTGAATGCGGTCTTAGTGAATGATATTAGCCTTTATTGATTTCAACTCAATAAGGGCTAATCCATTACAGTAGTCTGGATCCACTTTCCCATAACAATAAAAGGACAACCTCTTCCTATGAGAAGAACAAAAATAGTCGCGACGCTTGGCCCAGCAACGGATACACCTGAAACCATTCAAGCTATTGTTGATGCTGGAGTCAATGTCGTTCGTATGAACTTTTCACATGGCTCACCTGAAGAACACAAACGACGCGCCGAGATGGTTCGAGTAGCAGCAACCAATGCTAATCGCTCTGTTGCCATTCTGGGTGATTTACAAGGTCCTAAAATTCGTATCGAACGCTTTAAAGAAGGTAAAATTTTTCTTAACGCAGGTGATCCGTTTGTTTTAGATGCTGAATTGGACAGAAATGCAGGGAATAAACAGCACGTTGGTTTAACCTATAAAAAACTACCTCAAGATGTTCGTATTGGGGATGAATTATGGCTTGATGATGGTCGGCTAGTGCTAAGAGTTGATCGTATTGAGCAACAAAAAATACACACAACAGCAATTAATAGCTGGGAATTATCAGATAATAAAGGCATCAACCGCCGTGGTGGTGGTCTATCCGCAGAAGCACTGACAGAAAAAGACAAACACGATATTCAATTGGCCGCTGAAATAGATGTTGATTTTTTAGCAGTGTCCTTTCCACGGACAGGGGATGATTTACGCCTTGCGCGAAGATTAATGGAAGAAGCCGGTGGCGATGCTGCGATTGTGGCTAAAGTCGAACGGGCTGAATCCATTCTTCAACCTGTTTTAGATGATGTTATTGCCGCCTCCGATGTCATTATGGTAGCGCGGGGTGATCTAGGGGTTGAAATTGGTGATGCCAATCTACCAAAAGCACAAAAAATGCTCATCAAACGTTCCAGAGCGCATGATAAAGCCGTCATTACCGCAACACAAATGATGGAAAGTATGACCACTAACCCGATTCCGACACGCGCGGAGGTTTTTGATGTTGCCAATGCTGTAATGGATGGAACCGATGCAGTGATGTTATCAGGTGAAACGGCTACAGGTCATGATCCTGCCTTGGTCGTTGCCACTATGGCCGAAATTTGTGAAGAAGCAGAACACAATAAACAAGTCACTGAATCAAAACACCGTGTTGGTGATGAATTCAAACGCAGTGATGAAGCCATCGCAATGGCTTCCATGTATATCGGCAATCAAATGAATGTAAAAGCGGTTGCATCCCTCACTGAATCTGGAGCTACGGCTCGCTGGATGTCACGCATTAGTTCGGGTCTACCCATTTATGCTTTAACGCCTCATCCTGCTACTTGCCGTAGAGTCAGTATTTATCGTGGTGTCTACCCTATTCTATTGGAAGGACAAATAGAAGATGCTAAAAGAGCCAACCGTATCTCGGTTGAGCATCTTATTGAACGAGGACAAGTCGAAAACGGTGATTTAATCATCATTACCAAAGGCGATCTCATGGGTATTGATGGTGGTACTAATATGTTAAAAATCATCCAAGTTGGCAATCACTTGGAAGGCTAAACGTCACCACAGATTATATAAAAAATATATTGATAACAACTTGTTGCGATCTTAACAAAGGGTCATGCAATGATCCCCACAACTAATTTGAAGTCTTTAATCTATTTTAAGGATTTCCTGTAATATGAAACATTATTGATCAATTTAAATCACCTATTAAGGCATTTTTTATTGATTAGCACTTATCTTTTTATCTTTAAGGAGAACCCCATGGCACTTATTTCCATGCGTCAATTATTAGATCATGCGGCCGAAAACGGCTACGGCATGCCCGCCTTTAACGTCAATAATATGGAGCAAGTTCACGCCATTATGCAAGCGGCTGACGAAGTAGACTCTCCTGTTATTATGCAAGGTTCAGCAGGTGCTCGCGGCTATGCTGGCGAGCCTTTCCTACGTCATTTGATCACGGCTGCAACTGAAATGTACCCTCATATTCCGATTGTTATGCATCAGGATCACGGCTCTGAGCCTGCGGTTTGTTTACGTTCTATTCAATCGGGCTTTACCTCTGTCATGATGGACGGATCACTCGAAGCAGACTGTAAAACACCCGCATCTTTTGAATACAACGTTGCGGTGACAAAAGAAGTCGTTAAACTTGCTCATGCTGGTGGTGTTTCTGTAGAGGGTGAATTAGGGTGCTTAGGTTCACTCGAAACAGGTGAAATGGGCGAAGAAGACGGACACGGCGCAGAAGGCAAACTTGATCTGGATATGCTCCTTACCTCTGTTGAAGAAGCGGCTGACTTTGTAAGACAAACCAATGTTGATGCACTCGCTATTGCTATTGGAACCTCACACGGTGCTTATAAGTTTACTCAAGAGCCTACCGGTGAAATTTTACGTATTGATCGTATTGCAGAAATTCATGCACGCCTTCCTAATACTCACCTTGTTATGCACGGGTCATCCTCTGTGCCTCAAGAATGGCTAAAAATCATCAATGACTTTGGTGGTGATATGGGGCAAACCTATGGTGTTCCTGTTAGTGAGATTGTTCAAGGTCTCAAAAGTGGTGTAACCAAAGTTAATATTGATACTGACTTACGGATGGCTTCCACGGGTTCAGTACGTCGTCACTTACAAGAAAACCCTGCTAACTTTGACCCGCGTAAGTTCCTAAAAGAAGCGACTAATGCGATGAAGGAAATCTGTAAAGCACGCTACGAAGCCTTTAATTCGGCAGGCAATGCGAGCAAGATCACTAAAATTTATTCATTAGATGAAATGTCTCAACGCTATCTTTCAGGTGATTTAGATCAGAAAATTTCTTAAATTTTAGTACCCGAATCAGTGAAAGACGACGCGTATAACGCACAAGCCCTTCCTCCAAAGAGAGATCAATAGCTTGTTTTATATCCGTAATGCGCTTTACTCATCTCACCGATTCAATGGCTCAGAAAAAAATATAAATCGGGGGGATGCAATCATTGCATCCCCCCTTTTTTGTTAATCATTACCATAAAAAGGAATATTATGCCCTTTAATACAAAATTAATGGATGAACTTAATTTACTCAACCAATTTAATCTAAGAAATGAACAAGATGGCATTAAGCTACATCATGATGCTAACCCTTCGCTTATTTCGGCGGCAGAACGTTTGCATAAAAAAGGATTAACCACCCAAACCGATGGGGGCTACCTTACTGATCTTGGTCGCAAAGCGGCGGAGCAGACTCAGAATTTAAAGGTGATCTTAAAATAGACCCCTTCTATTTTTTAAACTACGCTATTTAGCGATTTCTTTAAGGCAGGCATAAATCTTATGCACTATCCGATTTTTCCGAAGAAATCGCTTACTTTAACAGCATTTAAATGAAACTTTTTTAGCCCTTGCTGAATTCAAAAAACTTACAATAATAAAGATAGATTAAAAATTAAAACAATACTCTACTATAATCATAAGCAGATGCTTTTTATAGGAATAAGCTATTCCACTTTGAGTTTTCCAGCGATTTTGTATTCCTTAATGCTGAAATATCCTTCAAAAAAAAGATATAGAATCAGCATCTTTATCTCAAATATGATTAATAACACTACATTTCTTCTACTCTACCCTTTGTCTTAAGGGTTTTATTGTTACAAACTTTCCACCTTATACTTTCAGTCACAATGGCAACCATAGATATTAAAAAAACTCAATCAATTTTTGATCGATCAGGTCAGTATCCTAACTTTTAATCGGTAATGCTACGCTCATAGACAACACAGGGAACTGACGTTGCAATACGGTTAAAAGGATAAAGTCGTAAGCATTGACTAACCCTAGATCAAAAAATAGCAGACAAATTATAAGCCATTAAAATTTAATCCCATACAAAGAAATATCATGAGGAATATATGTTAGAACACCTGAAAATTTTTATGATTGCCTCAGTCTTTATACTGATTAGTGCCGTTATACTGATCATTAATACCGTACAACGTGAACATGAATTTATCCGTCTCAATAATACCATTCAAAAATCAGCCGTTCATGGCGCAAGCTATGCTATTAATATTCAGTTATTAAATAAGCAGCATCATGTGCGCCTCTTTTTAGATGAGTACGCGGTACTGTTACAGCAACTCAATCTGAATCCAAGCAATGAAACCATTGCACAAGATATTAAAACCCGACTGCAACAACGTTTCCCCGATTTTTTTGCGTTTACCATTACCGACTCTCAAGGAACACCCACCTTAATCGACTTTGATTCACTGATTGGTGATGCTTGCAAGCGTGACCTGTATAATTTCTCTAAAAATTTTGGGACAGATCGTTCAGCAACACTGAATAAAGTCTTTATTCATCCTCAACCGTTTCACTACCATTACGACATTATGGCACCGCTAGCTAAGGAACAGCCCCGCTCTCATATTTTCTTTAGTAGCTTCAATTTAAAAGAAATTACCGATATTTTGAAAACACATGAAATACCAGGTCAAAATCTTATATTAGTTAAACAATCTGACCCGAAATTAATCGAAGCAACGAAAGAAGGCGCACGCGATAAAATTTCCCGCGAAGTTTATTTAAGTAAACAAGAAAGAAAACAAATCCGAGTCTATGAAGATATTCCAAACACGCATTGGCGGCTAATCAACCTTCCTGATGCAAACTATGAGAAGCAACACTTATATAACCTGTGGAAAGAAGCCATTATTATCATGATTATCGTCACTTTGGCACAATTATTGCTAATTTTTGTGTTGGTACGATTTTTTAATCGAAAATAACTCAGTAGACCCCGTATGGCGAGCGCTTAAACATCAGACGTCTGCTTAAGAACAGACTCCTATAAAATAAACAACTAGGGGTATTAATATTTTTTTAAGTAAAGTGACTTCTATTCTTAATCTTTTAGGAACTATCCCTACAATTAGGACTCAATATATTCAGTATCTTAAAGAGATCTGAAACTTTTTAAGTACGCCAATAGCATAGAATGTATTAACAATAAAATGGCTAGAGGGAAGTAGAAAAAAACTATTTGATTCTTTGGTGGGAATAGAATAGTTACTCATTGCCCTACAATAATATTGTAGGGCAATTTATTTTTACCTATAGACTTCTAATTTTGTTATCGAACTGATCGCGATCGGAGCCGTTGCCGTACCCCCTGCCAAAATAATTTTTATCACCAGCTCCCCTCCTTTTTCTTCCACCTTATTCAGCGAACCTTCCCAAACACTTCCTCCCACTTTCTCGATACGAATGGTATAACCTACGATTTCATTCACTCGTCTAATGCTAATGGGTTGAAATTTTCGCCCTTTATAACTTAATTCATTGGCATTTTGTTGGCGTTTCAAGGCAACAATCACATGGGGATTAAGCAAATCTTTGTCTTTCAAAACAGGCACAATATCATGATCTATATCAATGGATTGGTCGATAGTCCTCTCTTTTTCTTCAGCAACAGGCACATCCTGTGCTAATCCGACCCGACTTGCCAGATGAATAATAGTGCTATCCAAAGGCTTTCCTAACAACACAATCATTATAACAGTTGAAATAATACCAACCGCGATGGCTGTAATATTCGTTGTAATAGCACCGGCCCAGTTCATTTTATTAATAAATTTATAACTTAGCGTGAGTATCAAGAACGGAATGCTATAACTTGCTAATAACAGAAACAATTTATCCGTTACGATGGATTTAAAACCAAACAGTATGCCAAAAGAAAGCCCGATACCAAATACCCATACCAGCAAAACCCAAGCCATATCAGGTTTTTCAGCATGTAATAACCTCGCAAAAAAACTGGTAATCCAAAGCGTTATGACGAACGCAAGGAGATAAAGAGGAATTGTAAACATTGCCATGATTGCACCTATTTCTTATCATTTTTATATTTATATAAATAGCTGACCAAGTTCACTAAGCTAAAAAGTCATACGCCTCATTGACCCGAGAAATACAGTATAAACTTGATCAGTGGTTTAATAAGAGTAGATAGCAAAAGCCCCCATAGCTCAATCAGAAACCGATAAAGGTATCATTAAACAATCAAGGGCAACTTATAACGTTAGACTACAACAAACTCTTAGTGACAATTTCATTCACATCACTGGATAAACTGGCTTCGGCATGAATCCTTTCTAATGCCCGACGCATTGGCGTTGTATAGATCGCCGCATATTTATCGCCATCAATTAGGCTTCGTACTAAGCGAGCGGCAATTTGAGGGTTTAATCTATCAAGTGCTAAGACACAACTTGCAATAAACTCATAGCCATCACCATTATTGTTATGGAAGTTAACGGGGTTATTATTCGCATAAGTAGCAATTAAGGCGCGGACTTTATTTGGGTTTCTAATATCAAATAACTCATGTTTCATCAATGCTTTAACGTGTTTCAGCACAGAGGGGACATTGGCTCCCGCTTGCAGGGTGAACCATTTATCCATTACTAAAGTATCGTGCTTCCAACGCTGTTCAAAATCATCAATCGCTTTAGCACGTTGGGGACAACTTCGATTCATTAAGATACCAAAAGCTGCTAAAGAATCAGTCATATTGTTAGCGTGTTGATATTGTTGATAACAGACCTCATCCATATCCTCATCATAAGTTGCCATTAAATACTTTAAACAGGTATTTTTAAGCTGACGTTTACCCCTACTTTCTGCATCAATACTGTATTCACCTTGATCTTGAAGTTCTGTATAACAGGCTTCAAATGATGGGCGTAATGCCGTTCCAAGAGAATGGAGTAGAAATTCATGCGCCTCAAAAATAAGATCAGGGTGTGCCTTTTCTATGGATGCGGTAATGTCTTTCTCTGAAGGGAAGGTTAAGGCGGCGGCACGTAATGCATAGTCCAAATCATCATCTTCTAAAATTGATTGATAAGCATCAAAGACTTTAGCATCAATGCTAATCGATCGACCTTCTAGGATAATTGTCATATCAAGGTATTGATCAACAAGATCAATTAACACAACATACCCCAAACGCTGACTGGCTTCCCAACGGTTAAAGGCATCACTATCATGTTGCATTAAGAAAATAAGTTCATTAATAGTATAAGGGTAAATTAATTTCACAGGCGCAGAGAAACCGCGCAATAAGGACGGTAAAGGTTGTTGCTCAACATTAACAAAGGTAAAACGTTGCTTTTCTTCAGTAATCTGAAGTACACACGTTGTACCCACCGCTCCCTTACCCTCTAAAATCAACGGTATATCATCCCCCTTGCGATCTAATAATCCCATTGCAACAGGAATAAGGAAAGGCTGTTTATGCTCAACTTCTGGTGTATCAGGACAACTTTGAATAAAAGCTAAAGTGCATGTTTTTGCCTTCGCATCATAGTACATTGTTGCTTTTACAACGGGTGTGCCTGCCTGTTGATACCAAAATTTAAGTTGCTCTAAATTAACTTGATTCGCATCAGCCATTGCCGCACGGAAATCCTCGGTAGTGACCGCTTGACCATCATGACGCTCAAAATATAAATCCATTCCCTTACGAAAACCATCTTCGCCAAGTAAAGTACGGTATAACCGCACCACTTCAGCTCCTTTTTCGTACACCGTAAGGGTGTAAAAATTATTAATTTCAATAAAAGATTCAGGGCGAATAGGATGAGCCATTGGTCCTGCATCTTCAACAAACTGATGGGTACGTAATAAACGCACATCGTCAATCCGTTTTAAGGCACGCGAATGTAAATCAGCGGTAAACTCTTGATCTCTAAAGACCGTTAGGCCTTCTTTTAAACTCAGTTGAAACCAGTCACGGCACGTTACACGATTCCCTGTCCAATTATGAAAATACTCATGTCCAATCACGGCTTCAATCGCAATATAATCATGATCCGTTGCGGTTTCAGGACTAGCAAACACCAACTTAGAATTAAAGACATTCAATCCTTTGTTTTCCATTGCGCCCATATTAAAATCGTCAACGGCAACAATCATATAAACATCAAGATCATACTCTAAACCAAAACGTTGTTCATCCCATTGCATTGCACGCTTAAGTGATTGAATCGCATGATCACATTTATCAATATTATGTGCTTCGGTATAAATTTCGAGAGCAACATCACGCCCTGAGACTGTCCTGTAAACCTCGCTAACCTGCTCTAAATCTCCCGCAACTAACGCAAATAAATAAGCAGGTTTAGCAAAAGGATCTTCCCATAGCGCAAAATGGCGACCATGATTTAATACTCCTGATTCAATTAAGTTACCGTTTGATAATAAAACAGGGTATTTTTCTTTATCTGCACGTATTAAGGTGGTGAATTTTGCCATCACATCAGGACGATCAAGATAATAAGTGATCTTGCGAAAACCTTCTGCCTCACATTGGGTGCAAAAATTACCGCTGGATTGATATAGCCCTTCAAGTGAAGTATTGCGTCGAGGATAAACACGGGTAACGATTTCTAAAGTAAACTGATCAGGTGTATCATCAATACTTAACCCTTTATCATCAACATGATAATCAGCCGCTACTAAACTTTTTCCATCCAAGCTAATGCGCTCAAGCTCTAAATCCACCCCATGTAACACTAACCTTCGCGTTGTAGTTTTTGCCTTTTTATTGTATTGATACACTACGCTAGAAGTTACAAGGGTAAAGTCTTCACCTAAATCAAACGTTAAATCAATACGTTCTACTAAATAAGTAGAGACAGTATAAGCATCCAGATAAATTGTTTTTGCTTCAACATCATTCATAGTTTATTTTTTCTTTCTTTAATTTTTTAATCGGAAATACGTAGTACCTCAATCGAATGATTAGGTTTAAAACTCTCCTAATAAAAAGAGCATATCGCTCTCTTTTTAGACACTCTTCTACGCACTGCTTTGGCATCATAACGGTTGAAAATACAAAATCCAATGAATAAAAAA
>JAGLBW010000124.1 GCA_023146545.1 Cocleimonas sp. | reverse complement strand
ACCCGTGTTACTGACTCTGATGAGCGTGTTGTGATTACCCATAACTGGGATGAAATCCGCCGTTTTATGTGGGATTATGTGGGGATTGTACGCACCACGAAGCGATTAGCTCGGGCGCGCTCACGAATTGAAATGTTACTTCAAGAAATTGATGAATATTACATCAATTTTCGGATTAGCAGTGACCTTTTAGAACTGCGTAACCTTGCTGAAGTCGCTCGTCTCATTATACGCTCAGCTCAACAACGAGAGGAAAGTAGAGGATTACACTATACCTTAGACTACCCTAAACCAAACCCTGACCTTGAACAAATAAACACCCTACTTGACCCGATAAAACGCCCTTCTCGGAAGGGATAATTTCTTTTAGAGACGCTCAACATGACCGATACTGATACCAACAAGCAGTTTAAACAGATTGCAGATACTTATATTGATACGGCTAATCAACACATTGAAAATCACGATTTTAATCTTGTTGGTTCTGCCTTTATCTATGGCTCAGCGCGCTTTAGCGCCTTTATTGTTGCTTCAGGGTCACAAGACCTTGAGCAATACAAAGCTAACCGTGACGTTGCATTAGAACATTTTGTAGGGCAATTCAAACAAATGTTAGAGGAAAACCTAACAAGCTATGAAGCATCTTTTGTTCAAGAAGAAAAATATAAAAAATACATGAAAAAATAAAACAGCCGTAGTGCTAAGGAATGAGGGCTTAGTAAAAAACACCTACTCGTACTCGTTTTTATTTTGGATATTATTAAAAGCTCATTCCTGAAATCACTCACCTCTAACGGATAGTATTTAAACCGAATAAGGATTAGTTTATGAAATACATTAACTCACTGATTATAATTATAATTATTGGTCTGGGATTAATTTCATGTGGCAGTGGCGGGAGTACAGAAAAGAGTAATACAGCACAACGAGGCGAGTTTGTTTCAGGTCAGAAGCTGGTAAGCCATAGTTTAAAGGACATGCAGAGCAGTATTAACAAATCAGGCGGGGAGCGTTTCTTAATTCCTAAATACCCTGTTGATATTTATAAAATCACCTACAAAACAATCACACCCCACGACAAGATAATTAATGCATCAGGGATTGTCGCTGTCCCTAAAAAAGCAACCAATGCACTTAGCCCTCGTGTTGCTTATCATCACGGAACCATATTAAGTAATAAAGAAGCACCGTCTTCAAACGTTAGTGCTTCTGCTCCTGAAGCAATTGCCGCAACCTTAGGTTATATTATGATTTCACCTGACTATGTGGGTTATGGTGCATCAGCAAAGCAACCTCACCCTTATCTCCACGAAAAAACATTGGCAGCGGCATCGGTTGACCTTTTAACTGCCAGTAAGCAATGGATGAAAGACAACAAAATAAAAATAAACAAACAACTATTTATTACAGGTTACTCTGAAGGTGGATATGCCGCTTTAGCGACTCAAAAATCACTGGAAGGCGATTTTAATACCACTATCACCGCCGCTGTCCCCGCCGAAGGGCCTTATGATGTCAGTGGTACAGGTGCATTACTACCTACAATAACGCACCTTGCTTATCCTGTTTCTGTCGCCTACATGATAAAAAATATTGATTCTATTTACGCTAATGGGATTGTAAAAGAAGCAATTAAACCTGCGTTTATCCCTATTTTTGACCGTTATTTTGACGGCACACATACTGCCGCCGAAATTAACAAACTATTGGGTAATGATCCCAAAACATGGATTAAACAAAGCTTTCTCGATGGAATTACTAATGGCAGTAATAAAACCTTTATTCCAATTATGAAAGAAAACAATATTTATGACTGGAAACCCAAAGCACCAACCCGCTTATTTCATGGAAAAGATGACCAAGTGGTACCTTACAGTAACGCCAGCCTTGCTTTAAAGAAAATGACCGCCAATAAAGCACCCGATGTCAAAATTATTAACTGCTCCAGCGCCATTCCAGGCTTAACGATTACACCCACTAGCCATGCTAAATGTGCTACACCTTACTTTTTCTACATCATTTTCTACTTTGCAGGAAAAGCAAAGAACCTATAAACCATAATATTGAGCCACATCTTCTCAGCCTGCTTATATTTTAAAAAAAGTGGGCTACTTTAGATCAACGTTAAGACAAGCCTTCAATTTTTCCTTTTTGAGGGTTAAAGCGATACAGCACTGCTATATTACCCACCCGTTGCACTAAAATAGCATTATGTTTTTCAACCATCTTTTGAATGATGTCATCCCGCAAATCACGATCACCAACACCGACCTTTACCTTTAGTAATTGATGATGTTTAATCGCTATCGCTAACTCCTCATCAATACTGTCTTTCATGCCCTGTTGACCTACACTCACGACAGGTTTTAACTTATGAGCGATTGTTTTCAACTGTTTCTTTTGGATATTTGATAAATTATTCATAACGCGCATTGTAGGTATTCAAAGCGCATTAAGCTAACCCTTTATCCACCTAAATATCTAAGAAGCAATGCTGGCACATTAAAATAAATAACCTCCCCGCTGACTCATTGCTTCATTTATAATAGCTCAATGGCAAAAAGTAAAAGTAGCAACGCATGGTTGCAAGAACATTTTGATGATGAATATGTAAAAAAAGCACAACAAGCAGGCTATCGTTCCCGTGCGGTTTACAAACTTGAAGAAATTCAACAAAAAGACCAACTCATTAAACCCAATATGAAGGTTATCGACTTAGGTGCAGCACCAGGGGGGTGGAGTCAATATACAAGTAAATTAGTCGGTAAAAACGGACAAGTTATCGCGAGTGATATTTTAGATATTGATCCCCTCCCCTTTGTTGAGTTTATTAAAGGCGATTTTACCGAAGCCTCTGTCCTCGATAAAATCCTTGCCGTTTTATCAAAAGATGATAAAAATAAAAAATTGGATGTTGTAATTTCGGATATGGCTCCCAATATAAGTGGTGTAGAAAGTATCGACCTTCCTCGCTCTATTTATCTTTGTGAACTGGTCTTAGAACTGGCAAGTGAGGTACTAAAACCTAACGGATCATTGTTGGTAAAACTCTTTCAAGGTCAAGGTTCAGATCAATATTTGCGAGACGTTCGCACCCGCTTTAAACAGGTCAAAATAAGAAAACCCAAAGCCTCTCGCGCGCGTAGCAAAGAAGTTTATGTGATTGCTAAGAACTTCCATCTATAGAGAGAGGTTAATTGGTGCAATCTGTATTATTCTAGTAGACTGGATATATTCTATACAAACCGATAAACCCAGTTGACTTTTAAGCAGGGAAACAAACAAAATAGAAACTTTATGGCGCTTATAAATAAACAAAATTCACAGCATATCCTGACCATAGCACTCATTCGCACTTTATTATTGAGGGACATTCATTGAGCGATTTAAATAAAAACATATTGATGTGGGTAGTAATCGCCCTTATCTTAGTGGCTGTTTTCAGCAAATTTCAGGATCAAGGCACTGCTCGTTCTACAGGGTATGCTTACTCTGAATTTTTGAGTAAAGTTAAAAGTAGCGATGTTCGTGAAGTCACTATTAGAGGACAAGTCGTCACAGGTACTACAGGATCAGGTGAAAAATTTCAAACCTTCGCCCCCACTAATGATCCTAAAATGATTGATGACTTAATTACAAATGATGTCTCCATCAATGTAGAACCGCCTGAAGGGCGTTCTATTTTACTCGACATTCTTATCAATACCATTCCTTTCTTACTGATTATTGGTCTTTGGATTTACATTATGCGCCAAATGCAAGGCGGAGGTGGTAAAGGGGGCCCGATGTCTTTCGGTAAAAGTAAGGCGCGGATGATGTCAGAAGATCAAATCAAAGTAACCTTTGCCGATGTCGCAGGTTGCGAGGAAGCGAAAGAAGAAGTTTACGAGCTGGTCGAATTTCTCAGTGATCCCAGCAAGTTCCAAAAACTCGGCGGCAAGATTCCACGCGGTGTTTTATTGGCAGGCTCACCGGGTACAGGTAAAACCTTATTAGCCAAAGCGATTGCAGGTGAAGCAAAAGTACCTTTCTTTAGTATCTCAGGTTCTGACTTTGTTGAAATGTTTGTTGGAGTGGGTGCATCCCGTGTTCGTGATATGTTTGAACAAGCCAAAAAGCATGCCCCTTGCATTATCTTTATTGATGAAATTGATGCCGTAGGACGTAAACGTGGTGCTGGAATGGGTGGTGGTAATGATGAACGCGAACAAACCCTTAACCAGCTATTAGTTGAAATGGATGGTTTTGAAGGTACAGAAGGGGTCATTGTTATTGCCGCAACGAACCGCCCTGATGTCCTTGACCCTGCTTTATTACGTCCTGGACGCTTTGATCGTCAAGTGGTTGTTCCCTTGCCTGATGTCCGTGGACGTGAAAAAATACTCATCGTTCATATGCGTAAAGTGCCTTTAGGTGATGACGTTAAACCCTCACTCCTTGCACGGGGTACACCAGGGTTTTCAGGCGCAGACCTTGCTAATCTTGTCAATGAAGCCGCCCTCTTTGCCGCACGTTCAGATAAGCGTGTCGTCAGCATGGAAGAGTTTGAAAAAGCAAAAGACAAGATCATGATGGGTGCAGAGCGAAAATCAATGGTCATGAATGAGCGGGAAAGAAAGAATACTGCTTATCATGAAGCAGGTCATGCCATTGTCGGGCTTAATGTGCCAGAACATGATCCCGTCTACAAAGTCACCATTATTCCCAGAGGACGTGCCTTAGGTGTCACCATGTTTCTCCCTGAAGAAGATCGCTTTAGCTACAGCAAGCAACACTTGGAAAGCCAAATCTCCACGTTATACGGGGGGCGTTTAGCCGAAGAAATTATTTTCGGCAAAGAAAGCGTTACAACAGGCGCATCCAATGATATTGAGCGAGCAACTGAGCTAGCACGCAATATGGTAACAAAATGGGGGCTCTCGGATAAACTTGGTCCTTTAGCCTACACAGAAGATCAAAATGATGCTTACCTTGGTATGGGAGGCTCTCAAGCCTCTCATATGTCCGATGATACCGCCAACGAGATTGATGTTGAAATCCGTGCCTTTATTGATAGTAACTATGCACGCGCAGAGACTATTCTAAAAGAGAACCTTGATAAGTTACACACCATGGCAGAAGCCCTATTAAAATATGAAACCATCGATCGTAAGCAAATTGATGCCATTATGAAAGGCGAAACACCGCCACCGCCTAAAGATTGGAATGACGATGATGATACACCCTTAACCCCTGATGATAAAAAAGAGGATAAGAAAGAAGAAAAGGATAATGAAAATGATACCAATATCGTAGGAGACCCCGCTAACTTGCACTAACTCATTAGCGGTCTAAAAAAAAGCGCAGTGTTTACTGCGCTTTTTTTTATCTAAAATTTAAATAAAAACAATATAAAAAACCAGCAACAACCCATAAATCAGCGCTTAATGGCAACTTTTATAAAAACGGCTACACTTTCTTGTTATAGAATAGAAACGCATTTTTCAATGCAGCACACAATAAATATAATCAATACGATAATAGGCAGGGAAAGGGGAAGTCTATTGATAAAAACAATAACTCCCCTTATTTTTTATTAAAAATAAAGGCTATAAATAATAATGAGCAGAAAATATTTTGGAACGGATGGTATTCGAGGCGAGATTGGCAAAACACCAATGACCCCTGACTTTGCCCTAAAATTAGGCTGGGCAGCGGGTAAAGTACTCACTAAACAAGGTCACCCCTTAGTCATTATTGGTAAAGATACACGCATCTCAGGGTATATGTTAGAAACGGCACTACAAGCAGGTCTGGTTGCCGCTGGAGTTGATGTTCATTTACTCGGACCAATGCCTACACCTGCTGTTTCTTATCTTACTTGTACTTTTCGTGCATCAGCGGGTATTGTCATCAGCGCTTCTCACAACCCCTACCAAGACAATGGCGTGAAATTCTTTTCATCTAAAGGCTCTAAACTAGCCGATGAAGTGGAGGAAGAAATTGAACAATATTTAGAACACGACCTCAAAACCGTTAGCTCAGAAAAATTGGGTAAAGTCACCCGTATTCTTGATGCAGGGGGTCGCTATATCGAGTTTTGTAAACGTGCCATTCCTAACAATATTTCACTGGACTCATTACGCATTGTGGTTGATTGTGCCAATGGTGCAACCTATCAAGTCTCCCCCAATGTCTTTATTGAGCTGGGCGCGGATGTGATTACAATTGCCGCAGAACCCAATGGTATTAATATTAACCACAACTGTGGTGCAACCTCACTGGATACTTTAATTAAGCGGGTAAAACAATACCGAGCTGATATTGGGATTGCACTTGATGGCGATGGTGATCGATTAATGATGGTTGATCATACCGGAACAGTAGTCGATGGCGATGAAACAATTGCCATTATTGCCCAACACAAACATCAAGAAGGAAGCTTAGGCAATGATGTGGTTGGTACATTGATGAGCAACTTAGGGCTTCAACAAGCCATTGAGAAAATGGGCATTAACTTTCACCGTGCTAATGTTGGTGATCGTTATGTGATGAAGCTTTTACGTCAATATGAGGGAGTTTTAGGGGGCGAGGGTTCGGGACATATCATTATTCGCGACCGTATTCCAACAGGAGATGGTACCATTGCCGCCCTTCAAATACTTCATGCCATGATCAGTAGCGGTCAATCGCTTTATGAGCTGAAACAGGTTATGAAAAAATACCCACAAACCTTAATTAATGTACGCACCCAAACCAAAATAAACCTTGAGGAAAATAAAGTCATCCAAACCGCCGTCAGTGGTGCAGAAGAACAGCTCGGCAATCGGGGTCGCGTTCTTCTTAGAGCATCAGGAACTGAACCCTTAATTCGTGTTATGGTTGAAGGCGATAACCCTGAAGAAACAGCACAGCTTGCCGAAGACATTGCACTTGTCGTTGAAAAAGAAGCAGAGGGTCATCGACGTAGCACGGATTAGCCTGCTCCATTTAAACCTCTAATTTTTTCGAGAATACTCGAGAAGAACAGAACAACCATGCCGTTCAGGAAAGGGATGAAGAAAAACGGAAGCGTTATTTTCAGTATTTTCACGTTCTTCATGGTGTCACCCCAAAGCCTTATGGATGTACTTTAACC
>JAGLBW010000123.1 GCA_023146545.1 Cocleimonas sp. | reverse complement strand
GTTAAAACACCGTCTAACAGTTGATAGGTTTTATCCATTTTTTTCGCCAATAATAAATCATGGGTTACAATGACAAAGGCTGTTTTTAATTCACTGTTTAATTCTTGCATTAACTCAAAAACCTTGACGGCGGTACGATGATCCAAATTACCCGTTGGCTCATCTGCCATAATAATTTTAGGGCGTGTCACTAAGGCACGAGCAATCGCGGCACGTTGACGTTCCCCGCCTGATAATTGACCTGGTTTATGCTGGATGCGTTCTTTCAGTCCCACTCGTTCTAAAATGTATTCTGCATATTGACGCGCTACCTTAACTTCAACTCCCCGAATCAATAACGGCATGGCTACATTTTCTAAAGCCGTAAATTCGGGCAATAAATGATGAAATTGATAGATAAAACCAATCGAGTGATTGCGTAAAATACCACGATCTGCATCCGTTAGCTGTGCAATATTATTACCTAGAATATTCACTTCACCTTCTGACGGAAGATCCAGCCCCCCTAAAATATGTAACAAGGTACTTTTACCACTGCCCGAGCTACCGACAATTGCTAATTTTTCCCCTGCTTTAACCGATAAATCAATCTTCTTTAACACCTCAACATCCAGCTTGCCTTCTTTGAAGCGTTTACTTATTTTGTTACACGAAATAATAATCTGTTCGCTCATAATACTGCCCTTTGTCGGCATTTAGAAAGATCGAACATCCACAATTTATTCATAGCGTAAGGCTTCCGCAGGCTGTAGTTTAGAGGCTTTCCATGCAGGGTAGATGGTCGCCAATATGGACAAGACCAACGCACTGAGTGCAATTTTCATAATATCGAACCACTCAATATGAGACTCGATTTTACTGATACCAAATGCATCCGCAGAGGTTAAACGCGCATCTAATACTGACTCTAACCAAGGCAAGATAGTCCCAATGTTAACCGCAATTAAAAGTCCTAAAAGAACCCCCAAGCAAACACCAATAAAACCAATTAAAGTTCCTTGTACAATAAATACTTTCATCACAGCAACAGGGGTTAGACCAAGGGTTCTAAAAATGGCAATATCCGCTTCTTTATCGGTAACGACCATTACTAAGGTGGAAACTAAATTAAAAGCGGCTACCGCTATAATCATTCCTAAAATAAAAAACATCATCGTTTTTTGTAATTGAATGGCTTTAAAGATGGTGGTGTTATTTCTCGTCCAATCACTAATCCATAGGTCACTTTCCGAAGTTGCTATAATCTTTTGGCTTACTGTATTCGCTTTGTAAGGATCATCTAATTGTACCCGCAACCCTGTTACTTGCTCATCTAATTCAAATAAGTCAACCGCATCATTAAGATGAATATAAGCCCTTGTTTTATCGTACTGCTGGAAGTCAACATTAAACATCCCCACCACATTAAATTCACGTAATAGAGGTAATTCACCTGATATTAAAGTATTAGCATTCGGTGTTAATAAAATAACCGAATCACCAACGTCAACATTTAACTCCTCGGCTAGTTTATGCCCCAAGATAATATTATTGTTGCCTGAGACCAAATCAGAGAAAGCTCCCCTTACCATTTTATCAGGGACATCACTGACACTGTTTTCATGCTCAGGCAAGATCCCTTCTAAAATCGTCCCCTGCACTTTCCCTGAAACATTCAACATCACCTGTCGTTCAACAAACGGTGCAACCGCAATAACATGATCACGTTGTAACATTAGTTCACGACGCTGTTGCCATTGCTCAATCTGTGCATCTGTTTCAGAGACAGTGATATGAGATAACATCCCTAAAATACGATCACGCATAGCGGATTCAAAACCATTCATTACGGACAACACCACAATCAACACCATCACCCCTAATGCAATCCCTAACATGGAAGCAAAGGAAATAAAGGATACAAAGTGGCTTTGGCGACGAGCTTTGGTGTAACGTAAACCAATAAATATTTCAATGGGCTGAAACATTACTCATACCTCAATGATTCTGCAGGTTGCACACTTGCAGCACGACGAGCAGGATAGAGGGTTGCTAAGATAGCTAAAACAATGGTTGATAGGGTGACCAACCACACATCACCCCGTTGCAAATCAGAGGGAATGGTCGAAATATAAAAGACATCTTCGGGGAAAATTTTATAGCCGATTAAGGACTCTAAACTGGGAATCAGTACATCCAGATAACTCGAAAGCAACACCCCCAATACTGCGCCTGTTATTGCACCAATCAATGCCACTAAACTGCCTTGAATCATAAAAATATTTTTGACTTGTGCGGCGGACATCCCCAAGGTACGCAAAATAGCAATATCGGCTTGTTTTGCATTCACTACCATAATTAAAGAAGAGACGAGATTAAAAACAGCGACCAAAACAATCAGGAGCAAGACAAAGAACATCATTATTTTTTCCATTTTTAAGGCACTAAATAATGTTTTATTATCTTCACTCCAATCGGCGACTTTAAATTTATCCCCCAAACGGTGTTGTAAACGATCAGCAACGGCCTGAGCTTCAAATAGATCATCTAGTTTTAAACGCACCCCTGTAATTTCTTGATGTGTTTTAAATAAGCGTGCCGCATCATCCAAATGGATAAACGAGGTACTACTATCGTAATCCAAAATATTCATTTTATAGATTGCCACCACCGTAAAACGCTTCATACGGGGAATAACCCCTGCGGGGGTGACGTTTGCCTGTGGCGTAATAACCGTGACTTTATCACCAATAAAAACACCCAAAGCATGTGCTAACTGAATACCAATGGCAATACCATAACCCCGCGAGATCAGGTGTTCTAAACCACCCTCCTCAAGATGACCACTCACCTCACTCACGGTATCCTGAAATGCAGGCATAATGCCCTGAAGCTGAACACCACGTACTTCTCCATTAGCACTCAACATCACTTGCTGTTCAATATAAGGCGCAGCCCCTGACACGCCCTCTTCTGTTTCTAAAGCGAGACGATGCAAATCCCAGTCAGGAAGCAAACCATGAGCACCCGTTACGGTCACATGCGACACCATTCCCAAAATTCTTTCGCGTAACTCTTTCTCAAATCCATTCATAATGGACAGAACGGTTATCAGAACAATAACTCCGATAGTGATACCGAGCATAGAGGCTAAGGATATAAACGAGATATAATGGTTCTTGTGTTTTGAGCGCGTGTAGCGAAGTCCAATAAATAATTCTAAAGGTTTAAACATGGTTGCGGATTATAAAGGAATGCCCGCAGAGGCACGACAAATAAATAATTTGAATTATTTAATGTTTATTTTTTTATTGTCTACACAGACTTAACCAGAAAAACCATCACGCCTCACTTAGATAAGCTAATATTTTGAACCCCGACCAGATATTAGCCTTCCTTTGATCAATATTCTATGGATACCAACAACAATGAAAAAAATCATCCTCATTACCACCTTATTACTCACGACTTTCAGTGTACAAGCTGATATTCTCAGTATCGGTACACATGCACGCATTGCCAAACAGGCCAATATGCCTAAACGAGGCATTAGTATGCAAAGTGTTAGAAAACACTATGGAAAAGCAAGACGTATTTATCGTTCAAAAGGAAAAGCCCATCGCAAAGCACCCCGTATTACCCGTTGGGAATACGCAAAATTCACCGTTTATTTTGAAAGAAAGCATGTATTACACACGGTTGTTCATCTTCGTTAAATAGGATCAGCAGCAGCTCTATCTAAGATAATAAAGTGGATAGCTCCCCTCCTATCCGCCTCAAAAACAGCTTGGTCAAGCCCCTTTATCTCTCTCCCCCC
>JAGLBW010000122.1 GCA_023146545.1 Cocleimonas sp. | reverse complement strand
TGATTATTTGCTTTTAACAAAACAAAAAAACCATCAAATATCAACAGAGCCGAGTAAAAATAATTAAAGATGCCCCCATCCCTTATTTTTATTAATTAATTTTTAATAGTCCTAACAACAAACCTCATTAAGAAAGGAACAACATCTCATGACTATTCGTCCCGCTTTTATTATTGGCTTTATGATGACCGTTGCTTTAATGGCAACGGCTCTTTTTTTTCAATACGCCTTAGACTTGGACCCCTGCCCACTTTGTGTACTGCAACGTATTATTGTTATCACATTAGGCGTAATTTTTTTTATTGGATTAATTCATAACCCAGATAATACCTTAGTAAAAAGGCTCTATGGGCAGATTATTGCAACAAGCAGTATTGCAGGATTAGCAATTGCAGGGCGACACACTTGGTTACAGCATTTGCCCAAAGACCAAGCTCCCGAATGTGGTGCAGGTCTTGATTTTTGGATTAAAACACTGCCACCGAATGAAGTATTGGAAAAAATATTTGAAGGAACAGGCGAATGTGCAACCGTTGTGTGGCGATTTGCAGGGTTGAGTATTCCCGAATGGAGTCTGGTAGTTTTTACTGGTTTCCTAATTTATGGTATAAAGCTTCTATTTAAAGGGCATTAATCACACCTTATGACAGACTATATTTTTGATATTAATTTAGATACCTTTGAAGAAAAGGTTATTATCGCGTCACAAAGCCAACCTGTACTTGTTGATTTTTGGGCAGAGTGGTGCAGTCCTTGCTTATTTATCGCCCCTATTTTGAAACAAGTGCTTAAAAATTATAAAGGTAATGTTTTACTTGCTAAGTTAGAAGTAGATGAAGGTAAAAACATGAAATTAGCAGGGCAATATCAAGTGAGGGGTTTCCCTACAATTATTTTATTTGAGAAAGGACAAGCCATTGCACGTTTTAGTAGCGCTCGACCTGCTCATTTTATTAAAGAATTCATAGAAACCAACAGTCAACTACTTGAGTTATAAAAGCGAAGCTCCATACTAAGTCTGTATTGTATGAAGAAAATGTAGAGTCAGCTTTAACATCTCTCATTTTATTAACCTCAACGTTATTTAGGTTTAGTACTTAGGCGCTAATAGAATCTAGGCACAAGCAGTTCAATCATCTCCTAATTAATTACCTCATCAAATTAACCTCCCAAAAGTGAGACCAGCTATGGACGTAATGGACAGAATTAAAAGTGCAGTTGAAGACAACCCAGTAATTATTTTTATGAAAGGCACACCTCAGTTACCTCAATGTGGTTTTTCGAGCCGTACTGCCCAAGCCTTAATGGATTGTGGGGAAGAGTTTGCTTATATCAATATCCTCACTGACCCTGAAATTTTTCAAAACCTACCACAATTTGCAAATTGGCCAACCTTCCCACAAGTGTATATCAATGGTGAACTCATTGGCGGTTGTGACATTACCCTTGAAATGCATGAAAAAGGGGAACTACAAACGATGGTAAAAGAAGCTAAAAATAAAGAAGCATAACAAACAGTACAAAACGATAAAGGGCGATGTGATGTTTTCACAGCGCCCTTTTTTTTGCCTTTTAAACCCAAATCGTTAGAGGAAATATAAAAATGATAGCCGACTCAAAACCCCTCAACCGCTGGAATTATTTATTAATTTTTAGCGTACTGATCTTATTATCCAGTAACCTTGCTTCAGCCCCCCTTAAAACAGTTCAGTTAACCACAAAAGGTGCAGTACACAGCATTGTATTATTAGATAAAAATCATGCCTTAGCCGCATCTGGAAAAGAAGGTATTCTATACCTTAGCATCACCAACCCCCTAAAGCCTCGTATACTGACAACAGCAACATTTAGTCAACATGCTGAAACCCTTATTCTTAGCAAAAATAAAAAAGTAGCCTTTGTTGCCAATGGTTCCGCTGGCTTAGATATTGTTGATCTTTCTAAACCAAAAAAGATGAAGCTGATTTATCGTTTCAACACACCATCTTATGCCTTTTCCGTCGCGCTTTCACCTGATGAAAACACACTCTACGTTGCAGACAATACCTCAGGGGTACTTATTTTAGATATTAGTCAACTCACACGTCCAAAACAAATTGCTTCTATTCCCTCTAAAGCAGGCAGTGTTAATGTACTGCTATCCCCTTCGGGGAATACCTTATTTATTGCCGATCAAAGCAATGGGGTTGTTATTATTAATGTCAAACACCCTGCTAAACCTCAATACATCAGCCGCATCAAATCTGTCGGACAGAGTCAAGGCATCACCCTTTCTGCATCTAACCAACAACTCTACGTTGCTGATAATATTAAAGGGGTTAATATTTATGATATTAGTCGATTAAACGCGCCAAAAAAAATAGGACATATCACCACACACAATGCCTTTAGTATCACCCTCAACTCAAAAGAAAAAATAGCCTATATCGCTGATCTGTTCAAGGGGGTTCATGTTGTCGATATTAAAAACCCTGCCAAGCCCATTTTATTACGCACTCTAAAAACAGAACGTGCTGCCGAACAGGTCGTCTTGTCGGATGATAATAAAATCCTCTTTATCAGCGATAATAACAAAGGCATTAAAATCATTAAATTACATTAATAACCCCTGCTTGCTCAAAAAACACAATAGGACTATAGTTTTTTGAATTGCTACCCTTTAAAATTAATCATTAAAAATAATCTAAATTCAAGGAAGAAAATAGAATGCCACGCGAATTAAACTTTGTTCTTATTGGACAATCCAATATGGTGGGCTGGACAGAAAGCAAATTTCGAGAACTGCCTAACTGGATGAAAACCAAACCCCGTAATGTCCATTTTTTTCAACACGGTCGCCAAATGGATTTTTCGGGACAACCAGGGGGGCGCATTGGTCCTGAAGTAGCCTTTGCTAAATTTATTGCTGCTTATTATCCGGGTCGTCCCATCAACATAATCAAACTCGCTGTCGGTGGAACATCAATTTATGATTGGGCTAAAAATTGGAATCCACGGGTTTCTTTTCGCATGGCGGATAGTCGTATTTCTGCTAGTTTATATGCACTACTAAAACGCCAAATCCAATTATCCCGTGTTTTAAACGGTAAAAATAAAACCATTTCAGCTTTTTTATGGATGCAAGGTGAACGCGATGCCCGTTTTCCTCAAGCGGCTAATGCTTATCTAAGTAATATGACCGCTTTTATTCGAGATTTACGCTATGACTATCAAAGTCCTCATGCTCGCTTTATTCTAGGACGCATTAACCCGCCGATTGAACATCGTCCAGCGGTTCATATTATTCGTCATGCCCAAGAACAACTGATGCATAAGGTACACGGAACCCGTTACATTACCACCGATGATCTTGCCAAAGCAGATGATCGAGTACACTACAATACTCGTGGGCAGGTTCAGCTCGGGCGGCGTTTTGCTGATGAGTTCAGACGTATCTACCGATAGTAGATAACCGATTAAAAATTAAGTTTTACTGTATTGTAAACGTAGCCTAATCAGACGGGCGGCTTCTTGACGTAACGCATCACGAATCCGCTCTTCTTCATCAGCTTTGCCCAGAACCACATTAGCATCATAGATCAATGTTTTATCTAAGTTAATCGCACGTTCTTGCAACAGTTTTCCACGTGATTTAAGACCGTATTTAAAGTATAAAAAGATCGAATACTCACGTGCCACCCGATCAGGGTTATAGGCAACCACTTTTCTATCCGCTCTTACTTTTTTAAAGCTTAAAATAGTATCGGCATCGGAAGGTTCAACAATATCGCCGTCGACATCCTCAATGGCTTGAGCAATAGCTTTATATAGCTTTGAGTCTTCCGAAAGCCCTTGTAGGGCTATTTTTTTATAAGCACCTGATAAATTAGCACTCTGACGTAAATGAAAGCCACTACCTGAGCAGGAGAATAAAAAAAAGGAAATCATCACCATAAAGAAAAACCGAAACGTGACGTTATCCCGAATGATCATACTCATTTTCCTCCTGCTACACTCAATGCTTGGGTATCGGCTAACAACAATCTGGTTTAAGCCACTACAATATTGACCAAGCGTCCTTTTACGACAATAATTTTGCGCACCGTTTTACCCGATAGATTACCTTCAATAAATTGAGTGACGTTTTGTGACGCTTGGGCTTGCTGCTTAATCTCTTCATCAGTCGCATCCGTTGCAACGGTAATCTTACCACGCAACTTACCATTGACCTGAACCATGAGTTCAATATTGTCTTGAACTAATGCAGATTCATCAACCGTTGGCCACGTTTCATCAATCAATACCGAGGATTGACCTAACACCGTCCATAATGCATCACAAATATGCGGTGCAATGGGTGAAAGCATTAATAAAACGGTTGTCAAGACCTCTTGCTTAACTGCTCGTCCCTGTTCGCTTTGATCCTTAAACTTAGAGACCTCGTTCAATAACTCCATATTAGCGGCAATAGCTGTATTAAAGGTAAAGCGACGCGTCATATCATCCGTCACTTTATTCAAGGCGAGGTAAAGTTTACGCCGCAAGGTAGCTTGCGCTTTGGAGAAATTATCCACACTTAATGCTACTGTCTCTCCGCCTTCAGCGTGTTCATTCACCTGTCGCCATAAACGCCGTAAAAATCGATTTGCACCCTCTACTCCTGAGTCTGACCATTCCATACTTTGATCAGGTGGGGCTGCAAACATTGAAAATAAACGTAGCGTATCCGCACCGTATTGATCAATTAACGCGTGAGGATCAACCCCGTTATTTTTCGATTTCGACATTTTACTCATGCCGTCCGATAGCACCGTCTGACCATCATCACGTAAGGTTGCACCGATGACTTTACCTTTATCATCGTGCTGAACATCGATTTGATCAGGCGCAATCCAATCTTGTCCGCCTTTTTTATTTTCACGGTAATAGCTATTCGCTAAGACCATCCCTTGTGTTAACAGCTTAGTAAACGGCTCGTCAGATGAGACTAAGCCTTCATCACGCATTAGTTTATGAAAGAAACGCGCATACAATAAATGAAGTACCGCGTGTTCAATACCACCAATATATTGATCCACAGGCAACCAATAATCAGCCCGTGAATCCAGCATAGATTGATCGTTATCAACCCCTGTATAGCGAGCGTAATACCATGAAGATTCAAAAAAAGTATCAAAGGTGTCCGTTTCGCGCGTGGCAGGTTTTCCACACGTTGGGCAGCTTGTTTCATAAAACGAAGGCATTTTTTTAATCGGTGACCCGCCCGTTTCATCAAACGCAATATCAGTGGGCAGTTCAACGGGTAAATCTTTTTCAGGAACAGGCACAGTTCCGCAATCATCACAATAAATGATTGGAATAGGACAACCCCAATAACGTTGTCGAGAAACACCCCAATCACGTAAACGATAATTAACTGTTTTATGCCCTTTACCTTGTTGACTAAGGTGTTCTGCAATGGCATCAAAGGCTTGTTCGGAGGTTAAACCACTAAATTCACCCGAATGAATTAGAACCCCCTTTTCAGTATAAGCCGCCGTATCAATCGTAATATGTTCACCATCACTGGCATCAATGACTTGTTTTATCGCAATACTGTACTGACGAGCAAAGTCATAATCACGATCATCATGGGCAGGTACTGCCATAACCGCCCCTGAGCCATAGGACATCAGGACAAAATTAGCCACCCAAATCGGTACTTTTTCATTGGTAATAGGGTGAAGAGCATAACGACCCGTTGCCATGCCCTTCTTTTCCATTGTTGCCATATCCGCTTCAGCCACTTTGATGTTTTTACATTCATCAATAAATAGGGTTAATTCAGGCTTCGTTTCCGCCGCCTGTAAAGCCAGTGGATGTTGAGGCGCAACAGCAACATAGGTAACGCCCATTAAGGTATCGGGACGCGTGGTAAAAACAGATAAAACCTCATTTGAATTTTCAATGCTAAAACTTAAGTCAACCCCTTCGGAACGCCCAATCCAATTAGCTTGCATAGTACGCACTTGAGCAGGCCATGCTTCTAACTGTTGCACATCCGCTAATAACTCATCAGCATAATCAGTAATTTTTAGAAACCATTGATCAATTTCACGCTGTTCAACCATTGCACCCGAACGCCACCCTCGACCATCAACCACTTGTTCATTAGCTAATACGGTTTGATCAATGGGATCCCAATTGACTGTGGCTTTTTTACGGTACACCACGCCTTTTTTTAATAACTGCAAGAAGAACCATTGTTCCCAACGGTAATAATCGGGTTTGCAAGTGGCTAATTCGCGCGACCAATCATAAGCGAGACCCATTTTTTTCAATTGTCCCCGCATATCCGCTACATTAGCGTCTGTCCAAGCAGCAGG